>JAYROD010000431.1:0-4130 GCA_041911835.1 Fimbriimonadaceae bacterium
CGATCTCGAGCTCGGGATAGTCCTTGGCGGCCTTGTAGAACTCCTCGAGGAACATGCCATCGGTGAGCTTCATGATGTTGGCCTTGTGGACGGCGGTCACGCGCTTGCGCTTCTGCTCTCTGGCCATTTCGAAGCCATACTTCACCAGCCTGGCGCACCCTGGCCGAGTCATGACTTTGACCGCTTGGGCCATGTCGGGGTGCGGCTGGAATTCGATGCCTGAGTAAAGGCCTTCAGTATTCTCGCGAACGATGATCATGTCGAGCTTCATCTTGCTGAACGGGCCATGGAGCCCTGGAAGGGTCTTGGCAGGGCGCACGTTGGCAAAGAGGTCGAGCGCTCTCCTAAGAGCTACGTTCGCAGAGGAATGCCCGCCGCCCGAAGGCGTCGTCGTCGGTCCTTTGAGGGCGATTCCGATCTCGCGGATCGTCTCGACAGTCTCTTCTGGCATCGAGCCCTTCCCTTTCTCGATTGCGGAAAGTCCCGCGTCAAGGTAGATCCATTCGGCTTCGAGGCCTGTGGCTTCAAGGATTTTGATGGTGGCGGCGGTAATTTCTGGGCCGATTCCATCCCCTGGGATGACGGCGATCTTCGTTTTGCTCATAGTTTATTGAGGCTCATTTGGGACCTTTTCTGCTGGGGGTAACTGTTGGTTCGCGGCAACGTCATATAAGATAGGAATAGAAATGAAAATGCGTTGGATTACCCTGGTATCGCTCGTCGTAGGAATTTCGGCGTTTACCGTCGCCTTTGGGCAAGATGGGATGCTGGGAAGGGGGGGCAAACCCTCTCAATCCGGCAATTCGAACTCCGGTCGGCCCCCTGCGAATTCAAATTCAGGCGGCCGGCAGCAATCCGGCAGCGGGCAGAGCAACCGTGATCCGCGTCCCCCGATTGGGTCCGGCTCCAGTTCCGGTTCGCAGAACCGCGATCCTCGACCTCCGATCAATTCGGGCGGACAAAGCGACCGCAACCCTCGGCCTCCGATTGGATCGGGATCCGGTTCACAGAACCGCGATCCTCGACCTCCCATCAACTCCGGTGGCCAGAGCGACCGCAACCCAAGACCTCCGATCGGTTCGGGATCCGGCTCGCAGAATCGAGATCCTCGGCCGCCCATCGGCTCTGGGTCCGGTTCAAACGGCACCCGACCTAATCGCGATCAGACCCCTAAGCCTGCTGAGCAATATAACGGCGGCGGCTTCAGCTTTGGCGGCAGAGACGGACTGCTCAACTCTCGCAACCAACAACAATCGCGCAGTGGGCAGGTGAGCTACCGTGGATCCAACAACCTGGCCGGCCAGGTGCGTGCGCCGATAACGATCAGCGCGTTGCCGATCATTCGGCCTCCTCAGCGCTCGAGCGGCAGCCTCTCCGACCAAGTCTATCGTTCCGAGCGGATTCAGGTGCATAACTATGATTGGCGAAGCGGCTACTGCGCCTATCAGAACAACTGGGTGGACAGCTTCTTCAGCTATCCGTTCTACAGCTTCACCTGGGGCGCCGCTAACTGCGCGATTTCACCTTGGTACTACTATCCGAACCTGCCGGGCTACATCACGTACTCGCGATGCTCGTTCAGTCGACCGTTCTTCTCGATCAGCGTGAATCTGGACTACAACTGGAACCCGCGATACAACTCGGATCGATACAACTACGGCCGGTACAACGATTCCTATGACCTCGATGCAGCGATCGATGACATTCAGCGGGCGTGGAACGACGAAGACTTTCGATCGCTGAACGATCTCCTGCCTCGACGCGGCGACATCTACGTCACGATGGAAGACGGCTATCAGTACTCTCTGAATGCCGACGACTTCTATGACATGATGGTCGACAATATCAACTCGACGCGGACTCGGCACTACAGCATCATCGGTGTGCGTACGGGCCGAGATGGAGCCCGAGTGATCGCGGAGCATGAGTTCACCGACCCGTGGGGCCGCCGGCAGATTCTTTATCACCGGTACACCTTGGTTCAGGAGCGGCAGGGCTACGTCATCGCCGAATTCTCTTGCTCTCCTTACCGACCTTCCTGGTAGGACCATCAAACCCATCCCCAAGAATCAGCCCGGAGATTGAATCTCCGGGCTGATCTTTTATGCGGTTTTAGACCCGGAAGTTCTCAAGGGCCTTTAGTTTTTCCACATCGAGCCAAAGATTTCACATGAAAAGTGGATTTTTTTCTGTAACCCACCTTTTCGGAGATTGAAATGAGTCTGCGGATCAACACGAACATCCCTGCGATGACCGCCTTGCGGAACCTGAGCCTAACCGACCAGGAGACGAATATCGTGACGCAACGCCTGAGCAGCGGCCTTCGGATCAACTCGGCAGCGGACGACCCCGCCGGTTTGATCATCAGCGAAGGCATGCGCTCTCAGATCAAGGGCGTCGACCAGGCGATGCGCAACTCGCAAGATGCCGTCAACATGGCGAAGACGGCCGAGGCGGCAATGGACGAGGTCCAAACCCTCTTGCGGAATATCCGAGGGCTTGCCGTACATTCGGCCAACAGCGCGGTTATCGATAGCGCCCAACTACAGGCAAATCAGACTCAAATCCGCTCCGTTATCGATTCGATCAACCGAATTGCCGAGCAAACCCAGTGGGGCAACAAGAAACTGCTGGATGGAACCGCCGGTGTTTTGGCCAACGTGACCGCTCCTGCGGACGTGGCAAGCATCTTTGTGGGTGGGACCTTCAACGGCCAAGCCGTCGCAAACGGCCCGGTTACCATGCAGCAAGTGACCTCAGCGACTCGGGCAACGATCACTTTGGGCAACAGTTTTGCCAGCGCCAACGCAATCGTGACGACTGCCGGAGCTTTCGTTATCAATGGCTATTCCTTCACGACGGACGGAACCGAGACTGTCGGCAGCTTGGTCTCAAAGATCAACTCGATGACCCAGACGACAGGCGTCACCGCCAATCTGACCGGGGCCGGACCCGTCTCGATCGTGCTCAGCGCCGCGGACTTCGGCTCGAAGTTTGGTGTGACCTTTTTTGATCCGAATCAGATCATTCACAACGCGACGAGCGCCAGCGCCACGGGCGTCGACGCAGTATTCAACATCACAATGACAACCGCGGCCGGAGTCACCTCCGCGCTTTTCACCGGCGGTATGGGGCCGCACGACTCGGGGCTCAAATTGACCGGCGCCGACGGCAATTCACTCTTGCTCACACAGCAAGGAAATACGGGCTACGCAGTTCCAGGAACCGTGGGTCAAATCACCGCAGGCAGCGTTCGATTCCAAATCGGAGCCAATGCGAATCAATCGGTCTCGTATGCGATGCCAACGCTCTTTGCCAATCGGTTGGGCACAGGCGCGGTTATGGGCCAAGATCTATCGACCGTCGACGTCACGACGTCTGCTGGAGCCCAAAATGCCATCAAGATCATCGATGCGGCCGTGACTCAGCTCGCCCAGATTCGCGGGGATTTAGGTTCGTTCCAATCCAATTTCCTAGAGTCCACCGTGCGATCGCTTTCGGTGGCGAAAGAAAATCTGACCGCTTCGGAAAGCCAAATTCGGGACGCGGATATGGCGGAAGAGATCACGAACTACACGCGCCTTCAGATTCTCAAGCAGAGCGGCATGTCGGTCCTCGCTCAGGCGAACCAGGCCCCGCAAAGCGTGCTTTCACTGCTCCGCGGCCAGTAAGCTCTTAACAGGTTGGGGAAAACTCAGGCAGCGGCTTTCTCATGGTAAGCCATCCGGCTTCATAATGAGATTGTGCCAGTTTGGGGTGTCGTCAACCAAAAAGGGGGAGTCGGAAAAACTACTACGGCCGTCAATCTCGCCGCCGGTCTTTCGGCGAGGGGCAGACGGGTGCTTTTGGTCGATTGCGACCCTCAAGGCAACGCAACGACCGGTGTTGGAATCGACAAGACCACGCTTAGGCTCAGCCTCTTCGACGTGCTTAGTGATGCGGTCGATCGCTCGGACGGCGGTTCCCTGCTGCCTGAAGCGATCGTTAGCGTAGACGCCGGTTTCGACTGCGTCCCGGCGACGCTCGATTTGGCCGGAGCTGAGCCCATCATGCTGAGCGCCGTCGGCAAAGAGATGCTGCTGCGCGATTCGCTCGAGTCGATCGCCCTCGGCGACGGCGGCACGCTGATC
>JAYROD010000432.1:0-1565 GCA_041911835.1 Fimbriimonadaceae bacterium
CCTTCTCGAAACGCACGGCCCATTCCGCTCCAGCCTCGATCGGGGTCGTTTGTTCATCGATATCGTTGCCGTAGAGCAGATAGCCCATCTCGAGACGCAGGAGATCCCTTGCCCCGAGTCCCGCCGGTTTCAAACCGAACGACTTGCCCGTATGAAACAGCTTGTCCCAGACGGTCGAGACTTGTCCGTACACATAGAACTCGTAACCGAATTCTCCTGTATAGCCCGTTCGCGCCACCAGGCATTCGACATTCGCGACTCGTACGATCGTTGATTCTCTGAGCCTCAGCTGTTCAAGCTGTGATAATCCGAGCGCCGCGACGATCGCTCGCGCAGCCGAGCCCTGCAAGGCAATCTGAGCGATCTCTGCCGAACGGTCGGAGACCTGACAGCCAGGAACTCCTCGGCTGTGCTCTGTGAGCCAAGATACGATCTTGTCTCGATTGGAGGCGTTGACGCATAAAAGAAATTCTCCGGCTTTCGCCAACCGATAGACGAAGATATCATCCTTGATGCCGCCCTGCTCGTTGCAGACCATCGAGTACTGCGCCTGCATGGGCCGGAGTGTGGAGAGATCGTTCGTCGTCATGCGTTGAAGGAAGGCTTGCGCGCCGGAGCCGGTGACGGAGATCCGCCCCATATGGCTGACATCAAAGAGACCGGCCTTGGCGCGGACGGCATGATACTCATCCACAACGCCGCTGTACTGGATGGGCATTTCCCATCCCGCGAAGTCGACCAGTTTCGCTCCGGCCGCGCGATGTTGAGCGATGAGGGGAGTGTGTTGCACGGTGAAGTTACCGCACCCCGAGCAATTCGACGTCGAAAATCAGCGTGGCGTTCGGCGGGATCACGCCGCCTGCCCCACGCGATCCGTATCCCAAATCGGATGGGATGGTGAGTTTTCGCTTGCCTCCCACCTTCATCCCCTGCACACCTTCGTCCCAGCCCTTAATAACCCGCCCCGCACCGAGGGGAAATGAGAAGGGTTGTCCACGATCGACGGAGCTATCAAACTTTTTACCGTTCTCCAGCCAACCAGTATAGTGGACGTTCGCCGTTTTTCCGACGACTGCCACATCTCCGGTGCCGACCACCTGATCGACGTATTTGAGCCCGGACGATGTGGTGACTTCCTGCGCGTTCGACCCAGCTTCGCTCGCTGCCATAAGCTTTCCCTCCTCCAGTGTCGATGTGAAGATCGCTAGCGCGATGATGAATGGTATGTTCAGGCGTTTCATAGCCACACTCCTTCCTTCATTCTATGGCATGGGTAAGATGGCGGGGTCAACTACGGAATGGCTACGACTCCCGTTCGGCAAAGAGCGCCAGACTAGCGGTGTACCCGTGCAAGAAATTGCGGTTTCCAATGGGCCCTATCTCGCCTTGCGCAAAAAACCCCGCGATAGGAATCGGCCCCAATCGCTCCACGGTCGTGGCCGCATCATGGTCTGGTCGCCCAAAAAGCCCTCGCCCACGGCCACAACAACTAAACAGAAGGCCACTGCGCGGAGGATGCCGATGGCGGACTCGGTCGGTCGCCAACAGAAGGTTCAAATCTTCCG
>JAYROD010000433.1:0-8816 GCA_041911835.1 Fimbriimonadaceae bacterium
ATTTCGATGCTCCTGGAGTCCTCGCCACCGACGTGCCTGGGTTCTCTCTCAAGACGTTTGCGATCACGATGGCTAGTGCACCGGCTCGCCCATCAGCGACGGAAAGCAGGTCGGTCGAGCTATCCTACAATCTCGACGCGGCGTCAACGGATGCTCGCCCCAACGATGGCTCTTTTGACGCTGCGGGAAGGACATTCCCTGCCGAGCAGCTTCCCCAGGAACTGTCGGTCGGCGACGTTCGGTTCACCTTCGGCCCGACGGCGGACGGCAAGAAGAACGCCGTCGTTTGCCAGGGTCAAAAGGTCCCGATTCCTTCGGGTTACAACCGACTGTACGTGCTCGCATGCTCCTCTTCGGGGGACACCTCGGCTGCTTTCAAGCTTGGTAACCAAACGGTGAGCAAGCAAGTGCAAAGCTGGGGCGGGTTCATCGGTTCGTGGGACAACCGTCTTTGGCAAGGAGACGTGGGAGCAAACTTCACGAACTATGGCGAAGTCGGCGGACTGGTTCCAGGTTTCGTCAAGACTGGCGAAGTGGCGTGGTTCTGTTCCCACCGACACAACCCGAAAGCCGGAAACGAGTTCTATGAGTACTGCTATCTCTACAATTATGGGTTTGACATCCCGAAGGAGTCGAGAACGCTGACTCTCCCGAACAACCCGAACGTGCGCGTTTTCGCGATTTCGGTCGCGAAGAATAGTCACGATTCAGTTGTGGCGGCGCACCCGCTCAGCGATATGCTCGCTGATCACGTGCAGACAGGGCGGCCCGTGGTTTCTCCAGATAGTGGATCATTCCGTGACGCAACCGCCGTCACTATCCGGCCACCGCTCTATTGGCGCGCGGGCGGATTGCGCTATACGCTCGACGGCAGCACGCCGAACGCCTCGTCGAAGGTCTACACCGGCCCGCTGATCTTCAACGACCCGGTAACGATAAAGGTGGCAGAACTAGAACCGAACGGAAAACCCGGCGAAGTCACTTTGGCGAAGCTCGACATTCACGACACGACGCCGCCGTCAATTGTCTCCGTTTCATCGCCAAAGGCGCTTGGACTGGTGCGCGTGCGCTTTTCCGAGCGCGTCACCAAAGAGAGCGCCGAAAACACAGCGCACTATCGATTCTCATCGGGAACGCCCGTCACCACAGCCAAGCTGGCGCCGGATCAGACGTCGGTCGAATTAACGCTGCAGAAGGGCTTGCCTCTCGGTCAAAAGGAGACGATCGTCGTCGACGGGATTCAGGACCTTTCGAAAGCGGGCAATTCGACTGCGGGGGTCGTGGCTGAAGTCTCAGAGAAAGGCGCCATTTTTACGAGCCCCCCGCTCGAGCCCAAGATCACCAAGGCGTTCCCGGTTGACAATCTCCCGGTTAAAGCGCGCGACCCTTGGACCCTCAACTTCTTCTGCAAGATCGACCAGCAGCCGGAGGACCGGACGATTATCGCCGGATTTGGACGAGCGACTGACGGAAGAACGGGTACTGGAAGGTACTTCACCAAATTCCCCAAAGGACTCAATTTCTGGGTTGCCAATCGTGACGTGATGACGGACGTCCCACTTGATCTGGGCAAATGGCAGATGCTGACAGCCACCTATGACGGAGCGGTCATGCGGCTTTACAAGAACGGCGTCCAGATCGCGGAAGAGAAGGTTGAATTGGCCGACGACCAAGCCCAAGTGCGCGTCATGCCGCTGGATGCCTGGGAACACCAAAGAAAGTTCATGGGAGAGGTGCGAGATCTGACCATTTGGGACCTCGACTTGTCAGCGGCAGGCGTTCTGCGGCTTTGGGAGGCCGGCAAGGGGCCATAGGGGTGCTGAAGCTCACTTGGGTCTGGATGATGGTAGGATGGGCCGCGCTGGCCTGCGCAGCACACCATCCTGCCAATGCGCCGGCAGCACAGGCTAAGGTCTCGCTCGCTGGGGCGTTCGAACTCAAGGTCCGGTTCGACGTTCTGGCGTTTTGCCTGGGAGTGCCCCCCAGCGAAGTGACAGACCCGGAGATGAATGCGCTGCTCGACGGTCCGCAAGCCAATCTCGATGCAAGGCTGGCCGAATCAAAGAGCCGATTCGTTTCCGAGATACGAGTGATCGGTTCAGGGGGAGAAGCGCGGATCGACACTGTCGAATTCCCTACGGTACAAGCTATCCGGGTGCTCACCTTAAACGGTTCGAAACAGCGGCTTCCGGTCATGGCCACCATGGTGCTGCGAGGCACCCTTCCTGATGGCTCCAAATCGATTTCGGTCCGTTTCCCCGAAGCTTTGGGACCGCTCGTACTCACCACGGAGTTTCCTTACTGCGAGCCGATTTCGGCAGCTCTCGAACCGGGCGCGGCAAGCGGGCCGATTCCGTTTCCCACCGAAGCAGAGGTGGAAGCGGCGAAGCGGAGCTTTACCGACCGCATGAATTCGCAAAAACACGATCTGAAGCTCCCCAATTTGCCCACGTCCCAAATTCAGGCCGGCATTCAGGCGCAATACAATGCTTGGTCAGCCGCTTACATGAAGAATGAGGTCGAAACGCTACTCGGCATGCTATCGCCCGAATACACGCTGACCACCGCTGACAATCGAGTCATTGAACGTCCCGAGTATGAGGCGACTTTGAACCTGCGCAGGCGGGCGAATTCGGATACATCGAGCTACAGCACCCAGATTCTCAAGCTCACCCTCGACCGCGACGCCGTTCAAGTGATCTCGCGGGAAACGTCGGTGAGCCATGTGAAGAACGAGAAATCCGGTGTCGTCGAGACGGTCAATCACATGCACGACTATCTCGACCGGTGGATCTATCTCGAAGGAAAGTGGTTGCTGAGCAGCACGGTCACCCAGCGCGAGCTCACCCAGATTAAGTAGCTATTCGGGCAAGGCCCGACCGCGGGTTTCAGGCGCAAAGGGCAGCGCCGCCAAACCAACGAGATAGATCAATCCAGCCGCTGCAACCCCAAGCCCCACCGATCCCGCCAATCCGCCGATGAGAATTCCTGTGAGCCATGGCGCGGGTGCGGCTCCGATGCGTGCTACGTTGTAGGCAAAGCCTGAGCCGGTCGCCCTCAATCGGGTCGGGAAGAGTTCAGGGAAATAGAGCACGAATCCTGCGCTTAACCCTATGGTGAAAAACGACATCAATGGGGCGAAGAGCAGAACCGCAGTGTAATCGTTCGCTCCAATTGTCGCCAGCCAGATGGCGAGGGGACTTAGGGCAAAAAAGAGCGCGAACGCAGGCTTGCGACCTAATTTCTGACAGAGCCAAGGGAAGATCAACACTCCGAGGAGCGTGCCGATCTGCATCGTGTAGGTGGCGTAGCTGACCCGTTGCTGGACGATGACCGCATCAACGCCCTTGTTCACGGCTTTGACGAGGTTAGGAAGCCAGAAGCTGGTGTTGCCCGAACCAGCGATTCCCACGATGCCGAGCACTGAGGCGATCAAGACGTTTCTGCGCCAATTCGATGTGCCGAATAGTTCCTTGAGCGACCCACGGGCCTCGGTGGCAGTCTCTTTCCAACGGTCCGGCTCCTTGATCTTCCACCGAATGAGAACGGTGATGAGTGCCGGAGCGATGCCGACGACAAAGAGCCAACGCCAGCTCTCCGCCGACAGGCCGAGGTTGATCGTCGCCGCCAACGCCGGACCAAATGCAGCCGCCGACTGTAGGAACCCTGCCGCCGGGGCGCGAGCTTTGTCTGGAAAGACTTCGGCGACCAGAGCCGCGCCGGCTGCCCACTCGCCGCCAATACCAAGCGCAGTCAAAAACCGAACTACAGCCACTTGCTCCCAGGAATGGCATAACGCCGTGAGGCCCGTAAAAGCGCAGTACATCAGGATGGTCAGCACCATTGTGCGTGTACGTCCCCAGCGGTCGGCGAGAATGCCGAAGATCAACCCGCCCAACGCCCAACCCACCAAGAACACCATTTGGATGAGCCCCTCGGTTGCGGGGCCGTTCAGCTTATAGGCGTCGGCGCCGCCCAACATCTCGGTCAGCATGGGCGCCTTGGCGAAATTGAACAGGGCGGTGTCCATGATGTCGAACAGCCACCCAAGCCAGCAGACCGCGAGCACCAGCCACTGATAGCGCGTGATCGAGCGGTGCCAGGGCTGCTCTGCGACGGCCATGGGTGAAGACTATTCGATGGCGAGGCCCTGGGTACCTTCCAGAGTCGTTAAGAGATCGGCAGGGGCAGCGCTTTTTCGCGCTTGTCGCGGATCGTCGTATAGACGATGAAGACCACGAGAATCCCAGCGAGGATGAGGGATGAGCCGGTGGTCCCAAAGTTCAACCCGCCTTTCGCTATAGGCTTGGTAAGAAGGTCGCCAAACGTCGCACCAAATGGCCGGGTCAGTACGAATGCGATCCAGAAGAGGATTATCCGGTTGATGTTGGTGAAATAAAAGGCTAACACGGTCAGCCCGATGAGGCCGCCGATCAGCGCCGCCCCGCCCATGAATCCAAGGCCGGAGCTATCGGCAAGATAATCCCCGAGGGCGGTTCCTAGTGTGTTTGAAAACAGAATCGCGACCCAATAGAAAATCTCAACTTTCCTGGTGACAATATTGTCGACCGAGAGGGTGCCCACACTTAATCGCCACACCACCAGCACGACTGCTAGGCAGGAAACGAGAATTACGCTCCCCACCGCATACCCAAGTTGGAGCGTTCGGTCCATGTAATCGGACATCGTCGTGCCGGCCGTGCTAGTCGCCAGGATGACTGACCAGTACAGAACCGGGTGAAACTTCGTCGTTACAAGCTGAGCGCTGAGTACGACCAGGAAGAAGCTGAGCAAGATAATCGAGCTCGCTGCGTATCCGACGTTGAGCGTCATGGAGAGCAGATCGCCAGCCGTTTCGCCCAACGTCGTGGCACAGATCTTCATGATCCAGAAGAAAATGGTGACCTGTGCGACCCTGTTCATTTTCTCCTCGGCCTAAATGGCAGGCTTACTTTCCAAAGTTCTTTGGCAATTGCATGCCCAGCACCTTAATCAAGAAGGCATATTGGTCAGCGTATTCCTCGATCACCATTTGAGTTGGCTTTCCTCCTCCATGGCCGGCCCTAGTCTCTATGCGAATCAAAGTGGGGGCATCACCGGCCTGCGCCGCCTGAAGCGCTGCCGCGAATTTGAAGGAATGCGCAGGAACGACGCGATCGTCGTGGTCGCCTGTCGTGATCAGGGTCGCCGGGTATTTCGTTCCCGGCTTCAAGTTGTGGTAGGGCGAATAGGCATAGAGTGCCTTGAAGTCCTCGGGATTTTCGGGCGAACCGTAGTCCGACTGCCAGGCCCATCCGATCGTGAACTTGTTGAAACGCAGCATGTCCATGACGCCAACCGCGGGCAGAGCTGCTCCAAAGAGATCGGGGCGCTGAGTGATCATCGCGCCCACCAGGAGACCGCCGTTGCTCCCGCCTTCGCAGGCGAGCTTGGGAGTCGAAGTGTATTTGTTGGCGATCAGCCATTCGCCGGCGGCGATGAAGTCGTCGAAAACGTTCTGCTTCTTGGACTTAATGCCGGCCTCGTGCCACTCCTTTCCGTATTCTCCTCCTCCGCGCAAACAAGCCACTGCATAGACTCCTCCCATCTCGAGCCAAATGGCGTTGACGACGGAGAAATAGGGGTTCTGCGGGATATCGAACCCACCATATCCATAGAGGATCGTCGGGTTGTTGCCATCGAGTTTCAGGCCCTTCTTGTAGGTCAGGAACATCGGTACACGGGTGCCATCTTTGCTGCGATAGAACACCTCCTCACTCGTGTAGGCCTTCGTGTCGAAGGCGATCTTCGGCTTGGCAAAGAGCTTACTTCGTCCGTTAAGGACATCGAATTGATAGATCGTCCGCGGCGTCGTGAAATCGGTGTATTGATAGAACGTCTCGGGATCGTCCATCTTGCCGCCGAAACCGGAAGCGGTACCGATGCCCGGGAGCTTAACTGTACGGATCTCCTTCCCGTTTGTGTCGAAGACTTTTGCCAGCGAGGTCGCGTCATGCATGTAGAGTGCGATGAGTCGGCCGCCGACATAGCTCACCTGCTGCAGCGTGTCCTCGGTTTGAGGAATAACCTCGTCGGTCGCCGCGGCCAGTTTGTCCGCGTCGATCTGGCCATTAACCAAGGTTTTGTCGACCTGAATCTTGATGAGCTTGCCTCGAGGAGCGTTCTTCTTGCTCGTGAAATAGAACGTCCAACCGTCGTTGCCGACAAACCCATATTCGGAATCGGCGTTCCAGAGCAGTTGGACAACCCCAGCCGAGGGGTCCTTAAGGTCTTTGAACGCCACCCGATTGTTCGTCGTATCGTTGGCTTCCACGCTAATCACGAGGAAACGGCCGTCTTCGGTGACCCCTCCACCGACGAACCACTCGGGGTGCTCGGGGAGCGAATAGGCGACGACGTCCTCGCTCTGCGGGGTGCCGAGCTTGTGGAACATCAGCTTGATATTCTTGTTGGACGCTTGGAGTTCGTTGCCGCTCGGCGCATCGTAGGCGTTGTAATAGAAGCCCGAATCGTCCTTGGTCCAAGACGCGCCGGAGAACTTCGCCCACTTCAGGGTATCGGACAGGTCTTTGCCCGTGTCGACATCGCGGACGTGCCACTCTTGCCAGTCAGAACCTCCGCTGGAAATGCTGTACGCCAGTAGTTTCCCGTTGTTGCTCGGGTCCCAGCTCCCAAGGGCGACCGTTCCGTCTTTCGAGAGCGTGTTGGGGTCGATCAGCAGCTTTTGCTCACCCTTGAGGCTTGCGGCCCAATAAAGCGGTGATTGAGGCTGGAGCCCACTGTTCTTCGTGATGAAATAGCGTCCGCCCTCCTTGACCGGGATGCCGAATTTCTCGTAGTTCCAAATCTTCGTCAAATGGTCCAGAATTGGCTGTCGAGCCGGGATCGACTTTAGAAAATCGAATGTGATCTTGTTTTCCGCCTCCACCCAGGCTTTCGTTTCTGCCGAATCGGCATCCTCGAGCCAGCGGTAGGGGTCGGAGACTTTAACGCCGTTGTAGTCGTCGACATGGTCGACCGTTTTTGCGACTGGATAAGCGATTTTCTGGGCCATTGGAGAAGCGATCAGAGAGCCAAGCAACATTCCAAGCATGGCTTGATTATGGCTTCAAGCCAGCTTCGATCCACGCTTTATAAAACACTTCCCGTGCGCCCATGGCTCGCTCGGTAGTGTTCTCGCCGGCGACATTGATATGTCCCATCTTCCTTCCAGGACGAGGCTGCTCCTTGCCGTACCAATGGAATCGCACGCCGGGATCATGTTCCATGACGGCGATGAGACCTAACCTGAAATCGCCGACCCCGTTTTGACCGATCAGGTTGGCCATTGATACGCCCTGCCCACGAGGCTCGCTCGGAGGCAGCGAGAGCGCAAGCCGCACGTGCTGTTCGAATTGGCTAACTCCACCCCAGTCGAGCGTGTAATGGCCGCTATTGTGGGGTCGTGGCGCCATCTCGTTGACGACCAAAGTGCCGTCACTTTTCTCGAAGAGTTCGACTCCAAATAGCCCTTCTCCACCCACTGCTTCGACGGCCGCCAAGGCAACCTGCGAAGCATCAACGTCTGCTGGATAGACAAGGTCGCAGATGTGATTCGCCTGCACGGTCACCATGGTTGGAAAACTGCCCTGGGCCGTCGGTGTCCGAAAAACCATGACCGCCAACTCTCGTTTGAACTCGACAAACTCCTCCGCCAACCATCCGCCGCCGGCCCACAGGGTTCGATAGTCGTCGAAGTCGTCGGCGCTCTTCGCGGTTCGCGTGCCCTTGCCGTCGTAACCTCCTGTGCGAGCTTTGAGGACCATAGGAAAGCCGATCTGGGCGATCGCCACGCTTCCATCGTCTTCGATGGCGACCGCCTTGGGACTTGGCACGCCTGCCTTTGAATAGGCCTTTCTTTGAAGCAGCTTGTCCTGGATGGTCTCTAGCGCGTCGATGCCCGGAACCAGCGCCGGGTCTTCTCTCCCTATCGCTTCGCACGCCTGTCGTATAGCCGCGGCGGGAACGAACTCGTTTTCGAGGGTAACTACCGCGCAATTCGCAAAGAGTTGTCCAATAAACTCCGGATCGTAAATGCTCCCAGTAACAGAAGGGGCGATCTGCGCCGCCGGAGACGCTGCGTCTTGGTCCAAACTGAGGCACTTGAGCCCCATCTTCTGAGCAGCTTGGATGCTCATGCGCGCCAGTTGGCCGCCGCCCAGGATGCCAAGGTCGAATTCAAAGAACACGGCGACTCTCCTGGATGAGCTGCCTCAGGTCGAATTTCAGGTGGGTTGCACCTAGTGCATCAGTTTTCCGTATAGCACCCCAGACTCCGGGCCGATCAGCTTTAAGAGAAAGGTCGGAGAGCTCGACCCTGAGCCAATCGACGATCGGGTCAACGTCCACAAGATCCGGAAGCGTAGATACGAAGAAGAGGCGAACGCTGGCCAGCGACGGCAGCGGCAGCGCGCTGCATCGCATCCCCAAGAATCGGTCGTCTCCCAAGGCGCGAAGCTCCTGCGCGGACTGGGCCAAGTATCTTGCAGCGGGAAGCTCGGTTGTCTCCAGATCGACAAAGAACGTCAGCTGAAACGATCGCAATCCAAAGATCGAAATGCCCGACTCAGGCTTGGCGACAAGCGGACCAACATCGGGGACGATGCGCCGGCCCAAAAGCGGGCCCAAACCGCCTTCGTTGATCTTCGCCAACTCGGAGTCGCTCACGTTCGAGCTCGATTGTTCATCGTAGATGACCGGAACCCGAAAACGGATAGAGAACGCCGTGGCCATCGCGTCGATGGCGTTCTGGATCTCCGATGACGGTTCGGCGCCCA
>JAYROD010000434.1:0-1738 GCA_041911835.1 Fimbriimonadaceae bacterium
GAGGGCGCGTATTACGGCTATCTCTGGTCGCTGGTGTTCGCGCAGGACATGTTCCAGCGGTTCGAAGAGCTTGGTCTCACGAGCCCGAAGGCCGGGCAATACTACCGCGATAAGGTCCTGAGCCGAGGCGGAAGCATCGACGAGATGGAGATGTTGAAAGACTATCTAGGGCGCGAACCCAAAATGGATGCTTTCCTGAAACACTTGGGACTCGGAAACAAGTAAGCCGGCCAGCTAAAGTCAAGAGGCCCGACCCAGAAGGGTCGGGCTCTTTTGTGGATGGGTTAGTTGAGTGGAGTTACTTCAGGATGGAGGCGATCGCGGAATTGAGGCTGCCAATGCCTTTCGTGGTCGCTTCGAGATTGACGAACTTCGATTGCACCGTACGATTTCGATAGACGAATACCGTGTTCTTGATCTTAGGATCGAGGTTGATCGCATATTCGGAGACGGCGCGGTTGCCGGCCGTGACCCAAACGAGCGAAACCTGCTTGAGGCCGTTCTTAGCCGCAAGCTGTTGAAGCTTCGCCGGCAACCCGGAATCGTTATTCCTATTGACAAAGACCACAAACGCCTTTAGCTTCGGGGTTCCGGCGGTGTTTGTCGAAGCGAGCTTCGATTCTAGGTTTTTTGCGATCACGGCGACGTGATCTAACGAATCGCCGTTGACCCAGACCTGAACGGCGGGAGTCGGGCCGTACTTACAGACTGGGCAGGTGTTCGTGCCGGCATCGGGTCCTGTCACATGCGCCGGGTCAAATGCCGGAAGATTGGCGCCCTTGGGTAATCCCGAGTCCATTCCGAGCGCTGCAAAAGCAGGCACGAGCGCCAACGCGGCGAACGAAATCAGTGCGGTACGAATCTTCATGGTGGGCCTCCAAGACGTAGATGTAGTCGGTAATCGGTACTACCAAAGTTGATCCGGAACGGTTCCTAATTGGCAAATTGCCGTCATGAGCGACCTCGAAGACCAGGAGCAAATAAAGCAAAAGCGCAAGCAGCGCAACCGCAAGCGGCGAATCTATTTCTATTGCGGACTCGCGCTCGCGGCGTGGGGCTTCTACCTTTGGCAGCCTTGGGAGTTCGATCTCATTCCCCGCGCGATACCGCGCCCGAACCCTCCGATCGACCCCGATTCCAAGCGCCTTTTTTCGCCTGGAACCCGGGTCTCGATCGTCACCGCGCACCCAGACGACTCAGAGTTCTATATGGGTGGCTTGCTGACGAAACTTCACAAAACGGGGGCGATCGTCAGCCAGGTCATCTGCACCGACGGCGACAAGGGCTACTACCCTTTCGAGGACTACTTGGCCAATCGCAAGGTGCGTCGTTCCGAGGCCCTGGAGGCCGCGAGAACGTGGGGTGGCGTCGATCTGGTCTTCCTTGGGTTTCCCGACGGGAGGTTGCGAAACGACGAACGCCTTCGGACGCGTGTACTCGCCGAATTGACTCGGCAGCGGCCGGAATACATTCTCGCCTTCGACGGTGATTACCCGCCGCGATTCTCGCACCAGGATCACCGACGGTCAGGTGACGCCGTAGAGGCGGTCGCGAGATTTGTTCCAACCGCTCGGTGGCTGCTCAAGTTCTCGACCATCGCTCCGAACGACGTGGTCGACATCACGGATGAGTGGGAGGATCAAAAGAAGCTCGTGGCGATCCACAACAGCCAGTTTTACGGCGAGCGTCTCGAACACGTCTTGAATATGATCGGCTCGCACGCGGAGGAAGACGGAGA
>JAYROD010000435.1:0-1631 GCA_041911835.1 Fimbriimonadaceae bacterium
CAACGAGGTCTGGCTGCTCGCAGGTGGCGGCGTGTTGGTTTTTTCCTTCCCGCGCGCATACGCGGCGGGCTTTAGCGGCTTCTATCTGCCGCTTATGATGGTGCTCTGGCTCTTGCTGCTGCGGGGCATCTCAATCGAATTTCGATCGCTCGAAAAGGCGAGCCTTTGGCGAAGCTTTTGGGATGGCGTCTTCTTCCTGGCTTCCTCGCTGATGGCTATCGTGCTGGGCGCCGCGCTTGGGAACGTCATTCGCGGCGTGCCGCTGAACTCTGAGGGTTATTTCAGTGGACCCCTCTTCACAGACTTCATGCCCGGCAAGAATCCTGGCGTGCTTGATTGGTATACGGTGCTCATTGGCCTCTTCGCATTCGCGGTCCTCACACTTCACGGAGCGCTCTATCTGAATTACCGAACGGACGGGGAAGTGCAGCGACGATCTCAACGAGCCGCCTCGGCGCTTTGGGGAGTGGTTATCGTGCTGGGCATCGCGGCGACCGCCGCCACCCAAGCGGTTCAGCCGACCCTCTATGCCAATTTAATCGCTCGTCCGTGGACGTGGATCTTGGCTGCGGGAGTGGCCATCGGAATAGCGGGCATCCCGGTGCTCCTCAGGCGTGGCAGGGAATGGCAGGCATTCATCGCTTCCTGCGCGTTCATCATTTCGATGCTCGCGGCTACGGCGGCGGGAGTGTATCCCGTGCTGCTTCGATCGACAATCGACGAGGCGAACGATATCACCGTGGTCAACGGGACCGCAGGGCAGCTCAGCTTGAGCGTCGGGCTGGCGTGGTGGATCGGCGCAATGGTCTTAGCGTTGGCGTACTTCATCCACCTCTTCCGTTCATTCCGGGGCAAGGCATCTCCTGACGCCGAAGGCTACGGCCATTAAATGAGCTAGTAGCCGGCCTTGGACAATTCCGCCTCGGATACGCCTAGCCCCCTAAGGACTTGGTGTGCCATCAGCCGATTTCCTGGACCAATCATATGCACGCCGTCGCTCGTTAAGAGGTTGATGCCCTTCCCAGCGACCTTATGGAAGGGCTTGATGGCTTCCCAAAACGCTTTGTTCAAATCGACAAACGTGCAAGCGTTCTTCTTGGAGAGATCGCGCATGGCATTCACATAAGACGCGAGCAGCTTGTTCTGTTGGTTGTCTGGATCTTCGTAGATTTGTGTTGGAGCGAGGAGCACAACCTTGATGTTCTGAGCCTTTGCAGAGTCGATCATTGCTTGAACTTCTTGAACGTATTGCGGGAGCGGTACTGAGTTCGGGCCGCCGCCGTTCGGGTGTTGGGCGTCAAACCCATGCCATACGTCGTTGACGCCGACGCTGATCGTCACGAGATCGGGTTTCTTGTCGAGCACATCGCGCTTGAATCGAGCGTGCATGTCCGTCGATTTGTGGCCTGAGATGCCTGCGTTGATCACTTCAATCGGTTGCCCGGGGATCGCCGTCGAGAGGACTTTGCGGATGATCCAGACGTAGCCGCCCTCATGCTCCCCGCCTTCCGTGATGCTGTCGCCCAAGCAGACTATTCGGTGAACGCCGTCGAGAATCGGCTTGGTCTGAATTGGTCCCGAACTGAACGCGTGAGCGGAAAGGAGAACGACACACAGGGCGAGAAATCGCA
>JAYROD010000436.1:0-4407 GCA_041911835.1 Fimbriimonadaceae bacterium
GGGAATTCAGCAACTCGTCGAAGACATCAACGAAAGCAAGGAAGCAATCCACAAGGCGATCTACTTCAAGCGACTCAAAGAAACGTTCGAACTCGAGATCGCGCTTCAATACCACGACGGCTATAACCAGACCATCCTGGCGTTCAGCAACAACATTCACCAGCCCGACGGAGGTACGCACGTCTCAGGATTCAATGCAGCTCTGACGCGCGTCATAAATGCCTATGCTCGACGCGCGAATATCCTGAAAGAAAAGGACAAAAACTTCGCCTCAGATGACGTTGCGGACGGTCTGACCGCAGTGATCGCTCTGAAACTCGAAAATCCGAGCTACAACTCCCAAGATAAGGTGAAGCTGGTGACCCCCGAGGTCCAGGGCATCGCGAATTCGCTGGTGGGAGATGGACTTTCGACGTTTTTCGACGAAAACCCCTCTGTCGCCAAACGCATCGTTGAAAAGGCGATGATCGCCCAGCGGGCCCGAGAAGCTGCCCGAAAGGCAGCCGAAGCAGTGAAGCGCAGCTCGGCGATGGACTCATACGGCTTACCTGGGAAGCTCAATGACTGCACGAGCAAGAATCCGTCGGAATGTGAGCTTTTCTTAGTCGAAGGCGAATCCGCAGGTGGATCAGCCAAGGGAGCGCGAGATCGAGTGACCCAGGCCGTCATGGGCCTGAAAGGCAAGATCTTAAACGTGGAGCGCGCGCGGATCGACAAGGCGCTCGACAACGATGAAATTAAGTCGCTCATCGCCGCTTTGGGAGTCGGCATCGACATCACTTTCGGGCGCCGCACCGACGACGATGAAACCGAAGAGCCGGCCGCCAATGGCCACACGAATGGCAAGGACACGAGCTTCGACATTGAGAAGCTGCGGTACCACAAAATCATCATCATGACCGACGCGGACGTCGACGGGGAGCACATCCGAACGCTTCTCTTGACGTTCTTCTATCGATACATGCGGCCGCTCATGGCCCACGGCCACCTCTATCTCGCGCAGCCGCCGCTGTTCGTCATCAAGGTCGGCAGCAATGAACGCCACTACGCGATGACCGCCGAAGAACGGGATGAAATCGTCAAAGGGCTCAAGAAAAAGAACGTCCAGGTGACCCGATTTAAAGGTCTGGGCGAAATGAATCCCGACGAACTCGAAGAGACTACGATGAACCCGGCGAATCGACGGTTGATCCAAGTGAAGCTCGATCCCGAATTCGAAGCGGAGATCGAGATGATGTTTAGCCGATTAATGGGCGACAAGGTCGAGCCAAGGCGCGAATTCATCGAAAAGCATGCCAAAGCGGCGCTGGACGTCGACTGGCATTACTGATCGGTAGTGACCCAGCCTGCGTGATCTCAGGGAGGCATCGGAAGCATTTCCCGCAACAATGCTGAGGAAATAGCGATCCATCTCGAGCTTGAACCTGGAATAACCCCAGCGGAGGTTGGATCAAATGAACAAGAAGAAATGGATCCTGTCCCTCGCTGGTCTGATTGTTGCAGGCGGTGCTGCAGCATATGTGGTCAAAAGGCGAAGGGCTGCAGCGAAAGCGGGTTAATCAACGGTTTTTCTTGGAGCCGGCTGCCGGATAGAGCAGCTTGGCGCCGGTTTCCGTCGAATTTCCTGAACAGCAGTGGAAAAGGACTCGAGCCGAGCGGCTCGGGTCCTTTTCTCATTCATTTGATGCTGAAATAGCGATCGATACGTCTGGCAGCTTCCGTCGCCGCTTGCTGAACGTTTGTCCCTCCCAAGATGTTGTCCATCATAGTCTGGCCGGCTGATTCGACATAGTCATATCCTTCAACTTTGGCGCCCCATGGCCCCCTGGCCGTCGGCACGATCTTGAGGAATTCGGCCTCAAGCACGCTTTTCTGAGCTCGCTCCTGCGCGACGTCCTTTCTGGCGCAGATCGCGATGCCCGTGCTGTTGTAAATGCTCTGGAAGCGCTTGCTCGTCAGAAACTTGACGAGCTTCCAAGCGGCTTCGGGGTGCTTGCAGTTTTTGCCTATCGCAAACCCGACCTCATACATGACTGTAACCGATTGCGGCAAATTGGTCGGCAGTTCGACGACCCCGACGTCCGACATCTTGAGCTTTGGCTGCCCATTTTCGTCTTTAGGGGCGCTTTGGTATCCCACCATCGCCCAATGGCCACTGACCTGCATGGCGGCGTCGCCGTTCGTGAACGGATCGACTCCGGTTGCGGCCGTGCTGCTTAGGCTCGGAGCGACCCTTTCGACATTTACGAGATTGGCGCAGAATGCGAGCGCTCGAGTTGACCGATCGCTATCGAGGTAGCCAAGGGCCCGGTCCCCCGCCGGGTCGAGCACATCTCCACCGTTGTTCCAAATCCAGGTGATCCAGCCGGGCATCCAATTCGTGAAAACGAATCCGTATTGCGGCCCTTTGGTGAGCTTCTTGGCAATCTCGAGGAACTGATCGAAAGTCCAGCCGGACTTGGGATAAGGAACGCCGGCCTCGTCGAACAGCCGCTTATTGTAGTACATCACCATCGGGGTGAAGTCGCCGGGAATCGCATAGACCTTTTGACCCCGAGAGTCGATCTGCACGACGTTTGGCCAGTAATCGTCCAGATTGAACTCACTATCGTGCTCGAAGAACGGGCGTAGATCTCGTAGCACGCCGTTGTTAATGAACACCGCCGCACTGCTGGCATCCAGCGCCATGATGTCGGGCTCCGTTCCGGCGACGAAGCTAAGCAGCATCTTGTTGACATATTCCTGCGAGCCCGGGATCTTTTCGATCTTGATCTTGATACCGGGATTCTCCGCCTCGAATTGCCTGTACAGCCCGTTGACGGTGCGCTCGAAGTCGTTCTCCTCGGTCGCGCCCCCCCAGTTGGCCATACGCAAAACGATTTCGTCCTTCCGATCGGAGCCTCTGCATCCAAGAAGCACCGCAGAAACTGCCAGCAGGCACAGCCATCGCATGCCACATTCTGGCGCGAACCGCCACCAGGTATCTTGAATTCGAATGGCTCATCCAACTTGGCGCGAGTTTTTTGACGCGCATGCTCCGCGTTACAACGAAAACGCCTTCACCAAGAACACCCGATTCGAAGTCGACTTCATCCTCGAATTGTTCGAATTAGAGCCCGGAGCAACGATCCTCGACATGGGATGCGGAACGGGCCGGCACTCGATTGAACTGGCAAAGCGAGGGTTTCTCGTGACCGGCGTCGATCTTTCCGCCAAGATGATCGAGGTAGCGCGACAAAGCGCTGCCGAATCGAAGGTCCAGGTCGAATGGATAGAAAGTGACGCCCGGGAGTTCATTGCGACGACACCCTTCGACGCCGCGCTCTGTCTCTGTGAAGGTGGATTTGGACTTGCGGATTTCGCCGAAGAGCCGGTTGGCCATGACCTGGCCATGCTCAGAAGCCTCTTCTCAGCGCTTAAGCCTGGAGCGCCATTCATGCTGACCGCACTCAATGGCTATGCGATCATTCGGCAAATGACCGACGAAATGGTGGAGAATCGGCAGTTCGACCCGTCGACGATGATTGCGATGTATGAGGACGAAATGGACTTGCCGGAAGGCAAAGTCAAGATGCTCATCAAGGAGCGCCAATTCATCGCTCCGGAGCTCGTCGCGATGCTGCACTACGTTGGATTCCGCGTCGAGCACGTATGGGGGGGAACCGCCGGTGAGTGGGCGAGGCGGCCGATCAAGCTCGATGAAATCGAGGCCATGTATGTCTGTCGAAAACCGGCTTAGATCTCCGTCCAGCGTGCCGTTTGTTTCTTGAGCGCCAGCTGCTGCTCTTCGATCCTCGCGGCCTCCTTCCTCGCTTCGGCATACATGTTATCGAGTCTCGAGGGGACGATCATAAAAATGGGGATCATCGCAAAGTAAATGATCGTGCTGACCAGCGGATTCCAAAATGCAGCGATCACTCCGAACAGGGACATTGCGGGGGTAATGAGTATGCGCCGCTTGACCTGGCTCCTGAAGTCATCCTCGAGGGTGAGCGGCACGAACCCAGGGCGGGTGCTTGCGTATCGCCAGATAGCATACAAGAGCACACCAATAACGAATAGATTAATCCCAAAGAGCATGCTTGTTATTTGGTTATTCGGACTTTCGCTAAACAACGTTGTGGAAAATGGGAGAAATGATACCAACATCAGGAAATAGATGTTGAGCCACAAGATAACGCGATCAGAACGCCTGATGCTGGCAAACATATTGTGGTGTCCGACCCAATAGATCCCCAGGCTTACAAATGCGATGACATAGGTGGTAAATGATGGCCACATTGGCCCGAGTTTCTGCAGCACGTCTTGGTTGGTCGGAGCAGCCGGAAGAGGCGGCATCTTTATATTGAATACCAGCAGGGTCATTGCAATAGCGAACACGCCATCGCTGAGGGACTCGATGCGCCC
>JAYROD010000437.1:0-1978 GCA_041911835.1 Fimbriimonadaceae bacterium
CGAGGCTCAAGGCCAGAGGCGCTAGTATGGTAGAAAGAACAGGCCTCTGCAAAGTTGCGTGGTCAACAAATCTCATGCTTCGCACTATCTCTGGTTGAGCGGCCTCAGTCAAGAGATGGGAAGCGTCCAGCCATCAGGTTTCGCGCTCGAAGGCCTGTCGGATCGCCGCCAGATTGGGTTTCGACATGGTCAAGATCGCCTCCATCACGCGTTCTGCCCTGGCGGGATCCTTCTCCCGTAGCATGTCGTTCCAGTCCGGCGACACGATTTGCCAGGAGAGGCCGAACTTATCCTTCAGCCAGCCGCAGGGGCCTTCCTCTCCGCCGTCCGACAACTTAGCCCACATCTCGTCGATGTCGGCCTGGTTCCGGCACGTTACCATCATCGAAATAGCTTCGGAGAACCTGAAGAGCGGACCGCCGTTGAGCGCGACGAATTCCTGGCCATCCAACTCAGATGACCGATTACATCGTGTAGACCTGTTCGCTATAATGCGCCCGAACTTTTAGAGGAGGCCTGTTATGGCATTTAATCAGGTCGGAGATTTCTGGTTGGCGCCCGGTGAATCCACCCGTATCCATCTCGCCCTCGGGGGCCTGGTCAATGAAGCGGAGTGGGGAGGGTTCGATTTCGGCGCTCAATGGATCATGGCCGACGGCGTCGGGATCAACCCGGTGCGGCTCATGGTCAGCGAGCATACCAAGGAAAAGAAGCCCATTCGCCTGCATCCCGGTTCACCGAGTCCGATCGTCTATTCGGTCACGGTGACCAACATCGGCGAGGAGTTGGCCCATTTTACGATTCAGGGCGGCGGGAACGTGTAAACGTTTCGAAGGAGGGTGCACGTGAAAGCGAAGCGGACCATGCATGTGCTGACAGATAAAAAGGGCGCGATCGTGGGAGGCGGCTTGCTCACTCCCGGCAAGGATCACAAGGGCAAACCGGTGCACATCCGGATCGAGCCGATGAAAGGGCAGTCGTTGAAAGAAGTTGCCGTGCCGGCCGAACTCGCGCGATTGGACGGAGCGGACTTCTTCAGCCGGTTGATGTGCGAGTTTCATCTGCCACGCGGCAAGAAGGAACTGGTGCGGAAAGCCACCAAACGGTAATCCGGTGGTTCTCGGCGCCAGTTCCCTTCGTTTCGGAGATCTATTGAGCGACCCTGGCGTTAGGCCGAGGTCCCGCCATTCTTTGCCACAGAGGCTCCTACCTTCGCGAGCAATATCGAAAGCACGGTAATCATACCGAACCTCACGATTCCGAGCGGCAAGAGGTTGCCGGGACCTTGTGTCCGCAGCATGCAGGTCATGTGTCCGGCGAGGGGCGCAGCTCCCCAACATCAGGGTGTGTTGGGTTCAGGGTGCCCAAGAACGGTGGACAGTGCACAGACCACCGCAAGGCCGAGAGGCCAATACAGATCGGAATGCAGAGCCTCGCGTCTATAAGAAACTCCCCAAAGGAGGACTCCACACGACGATCCCACCGGTCACCGCTGCCACATAGAGCCAGATATCACGCCTTATCGAGCGCCCCCTTGCCGAATATGAGCGAATGGCTCGATCCAGTCTCGTCGTCAGGCTCGCGGTCTTGCCGGATCGCTATAAGCATAGTGCGCCATTTGACGTTCAGGCCATCGATGTTGGGCAGCTGAACGAAGCACGGCAGCGAAGGTACTGAAGGTAATAGCCGCCAGCTCGACAGACTCAATGGGCGCACAGAGCGACCCGTGCGAGTTCGCTCAAAGTTCATGCGGCGGCGTCGCAATATCGAACAATTGTGCAACGCGTAGGCAGGCATACGGATTGCTCAGAAGCTGGTCGTAGACGACTTGCTTTCCGGTATATGCTGCGTATGTCTCATCAACGTCGACCATTTCCCATGCTCCCTTGCATCGTTGTACTGGTTGTGATCGTTCCTGGGCTCTCGTTCTGTCTTCTCGGCCTCTTGGAGTTGATGCTCGAAAGGGAGCATGCCAGGC
>JAYROD010000438.1:0-2008 GCA_041911835.1 Fimbriimonadaceae bacterium
AGACCTTCGACGAAGGGAAGGTCGATTTCGAAAGGCAAATCGGCGTCGGGATAGTTTCGGATGACGTCATAGAGCTTCGCGAGGTTCTCGCTCATCTTGGCTTCGCATTGATCGATCGTGGCCCAGGCCTTGCGCTCTTCGACTGCTTTCCCCCACATCTCGGGATTGAATGGCGGGCACGATTTGGCCGTCAGCATCGGGATGGCGAATCCTGGAGCTTGGGCGCACTCTTGAAGCATGTCCATGGGCGTTCGGCCTGCGCCATCGACGCTCCAGTTCAGTTTGTCCTCGGGCATGGCCCGAATATTCTTGATGAAGGAGTCAGCGGCTTGCTGAGTCAGGCGGATAATCTGGTCTTGGTAACGCATTCCCGAACGTTACCACACATATGTCTACCATTTGCAAGTGTCGGGCCCCAGGGCCGTTGAATGTGAGCCGTCCCAAGGGCCATAATCAGGGTCCGACGTGGCGGAGTAGCTCAGTTGGTTAGAGCGAACGGTTCATACCCGTTAGGTCATCAGTTCAAGTCTGATCTCCGCTACCAGGATAGTTGGCAGGTGGCAGGTGGCAGTTGGCAGACTAGAGGTTGACCCTGAAGAACTCCAGCATCCGCTCCCAAGCATCTGCTGAGGCTGCAGCATCATAGACCTCGGGGCGGGCATCGTTGAAGAAAGCGTGCTGCGTGCCAGGATAAGTGATCGTCTCAAAGGACTGCCCTTCCATTTTAAGTGCCCTCTCCAAGTTCGCGACGGCCTCTGCGTTGGCGTAGGCGTCGTTTTCGGCGAAGATGCCTAAGAACGGTCCGTTCAGCTTGGAAATCTCCGGGTGGACGTTGGGGTGGATGCCGTAGAAGTCCACGCAGGCGCCGATCTTCGGGTTGATCGAGGCCGCGAATAGGCTGAGTTGGCCGCCCATGCAGAATCCGACGACTCCAACCTTGGGTCCTTGCGTCGCAGGATCGGCAAGCAGCGCCTCTATCGCCCCGTGCAGGATCTTTTCGGTGGTCCCAATGTTCAGCGCCATCATGAGCGAGCCGGCCTCATCGGGTTCGGTCGTGGAATCCCCTTCATAGAGGTCCGGCGCTAACGCCGTGAATCCGGCGGCGGCGAAGCGATCGGCAACGTCTTTAATGTGGCCAACCAAGCCCCACCACTCTTGCAGTACGATCACACCCGGCCCTTTTCCACTGGCCGATCGTGCGAGATAGCCCTGGTAAGTGGAGCCGTTTCCCTTGAATTCGATCATCTGTCCGCTCATGCGCTTGATTTTGACCTAGCTCACGGGTGCTTATTTCTCCACGCGGCGCCGATAATTTTGCTGGGCCCATGAATTCAAACGAACCTATTCGGCTAGGCGCGGCCATTTGCGTCTACGACGACCACCAGTGGCTTCGACTGGTTCTCGACTCGATCTATGCTAGCTGCGATCGCATTTTCGCCCTGGTGGGAGAACTTCCCTGGAACGGGGCGGCTGTAGACAATTCAGCGACCGTTGCGGTGTTCGAGAGCTATCCAGATCCGGCCGGAAAGATCCAGATCATTCGAGGACCTTGGGGTTCCGAAACGGAACAGCGTAATGCTGGGCTCGAGATATGCTCCCAGCAAGGGTGCGAAATCTGCTTCGTCGTCGATGCGGATGAAATCTACGATCCGGGCGAGCTCGCGGAGATGGTCGAGATCGTTCGAAGGACGCCTCAAATAGATTGCTTTACGGTTGGGCTCCACACGTACTGGAAATCTCAGAAATTCCGTATCGATCCTCCCGAGCCTCTGCAGCCTCCAGTTTTCGTTCGCGTTGGAAAGGCGACCTTCACTCTCAATCGGGCCGTCGCCGCCGCTACCAGCGCGCTGATTTCTCCCGACGTCGGCGTATGCCACCACATGAGCTATGCCCGGACAAACTCCCAGATCCGATCCAAGCTCGCAACGTTTAGCCACGCTCACGAAATCGTGCCGGACTGGTACACCAACGTGTGGCTCGGTTGGGATCGCGATCCGTCGATGCGCCA
>JAYROD010000439.1:0-6591 GCA_041911835.1 Fimbriimonadaceae bacterium
CATGGCCTCCTCGGCCAAGGAAGAGCTTTTCGCCCGCATCGAGGCCGTGTTTCCGGACGACCGATGGGATGGCGAGGTGCCCGCGTGTCCCTGCGATTGCTGGGAATGCCTTGAGCTGAGCGAGTGGATGCGCGGCAAGCGCTGGGCTGACATCTCGCCCGACGACCTACTGCAGCTGAATTCGGGCCCGTCGCTCTCTTCCGCGGAAGCGTTTGATTTCTTGTTGCCGGCGGTGATGCGGGGCTCACTGGTGGACCGCGAACCGGTGTCACTTACGACTTTACCGTGTGGAAGTTTCTGCCCTATAAGAAGTCCGATAAGCCTTATCGAACGCCGGAAGGATTGACAAGCGCGCAGCGGCAAACGCTTTACGATTGGCTCGATTGGGCCACGATGAGAGTAGAGGAACATCGGGAATACATCAAACAGATTCGTCCAGAAGACAAACGCCATGCGGCTTATCTGAGCTATTCGATCCAAGAGGAGAATAAGCGGTTCGATCGCTATCGGGAAGAGATTGCGCGCCTGAGGCGCGAATATCCCTGATGGTGGGAGGTCATACCTTGGGCCATGCACCATAGTCGCCCCCGGCGGAGGATCGGCGGAGGCCTGAGAGGTCGGCTAGGACCAACGATCCGGGACTCGGGGGAGCGCCCCCGCCTTGGGGGCACAGGCTGAACGACGCCGGGCGCTCCGGGTAAAACCACTCCCAATGAACTCGAAACTCCTCAAGAAACTCACCGAAGCCCACGGCGTCCCGAGCCAGGAAGACGCCATCCGCGACATCGTACGCGAAGAGCTCAAGGGCCATTGCGACATGGAAGCCGACCGCATGGGCAACCTCATTTGCTTCAGAGCCGGGCAAGCCAAGGGCGAGAAAAAGAAGCTCATGCTCGCTGCGCACATGGATGAGATCGGGTTCATGGTGAAGTTCGTCGACGACAAGGGCTTCCTCCGGCTGCAGCCGCTGGGCGGGTGGGACCCTCGGCAGATGGCGTCGCAGCGCGTGATCGTCCACACCAAGAAAGGGCCGATCAACGGTCTGCTCGGCGCGCAGGTCAAGCCGAAGCACCTGCTCTCTCCCGAAGAAATGAACAAGCCGGTCAGCACCGACAGCTATTTCGTCGACATCGGCATGAGCGGGGACGACGCGAAGAAAGCCGTGCGTTTGGGCGACATGGTGACGATGGACCGTACCTATCAGGAGATGGGCAAACTTGCGACCTGCAAGTGCATGGATGACCGTGTGGCGCTCTATGTGATGATCGAATCGATGAAGGCCGCCAAGAAGCACCATGTCGACCTTTATGGGGTGGCCACCGTGCAGGAAGAGGTCGGACTTCGCGGCGCGTCGGCCAGCGGTTCGGCGATCGCGCCGGACATCTGCGTGGCGATCGACATCACGCTCGCAAACGACATTCCCGGTTTGCAAGAGACCGATTACATCACGAAGCTCGGCGATGGCGCGGCGATAAAAATCATGGATTCCTCGCTGATATGCCACCCCAAGGTCGTCGATCATTTCCGCACGCTGGCCGAAAAGCATAAGATCAAGCACCAGATGGAAGTGCTGCCGTTCGGCGGGACTGACGCGGGCGGCGTGCAGAAGCTGCATGGTGGCATTCCGTCGTTCACGCTCAGCATCCCGACACGATACGTGCATACGGTCAACGAGACGGTGCACAAGGACGACGTCGATGCCTGCGTCGACCTGCTGACGAAGTACATCGAAGACGCGCACAACGGCAAGTACGGCTATAACTAGCTGAAGGAAATCCAAACCGCGAGCCGAAAACAAGGGTTATGAAACTGCTGGCTCGCGGGTTTGTTCTGTTTGGCGCTTCGCTTGCTTTGACCGGCTGCTGGGGCGGCCTGTCGGCGCCGGTTTCGGGCGGCGTTCGTCGACCCGGCTCGATCCGCGACGACAACCGGCCCGGCTCGCATCATCGCTTTGTCATCCGGGGCGGTTTGGCGACGGCCGGCAACCCCGTGGTGTTCTCTTTTGTCTTCTTTGGCTGCAACCGTCTCGACGGGGGTTCGCTGAAGGACTATGAGAAGAGTGTCGGACCCGATGCCAGCACCGCCAACATCAACTGGATTAATCAGCACTTTGCAGATGCCGCGATCTTGACGACCTTGGATTCGAGCATTACGGAAGCTCCATCCTATCTGTTCTTTTGCGGCGATCTGGTGAAGAACGAAGAGGACGATCAAGCCGCCACTTTGAAATCCCAGCTCGCGGCCTGGACGCCGCTGTGGACGGCTTCGACTCTGTACGCGAATGACAAGACATATCTGGTGCCGATCGTCGGCAACCACGAGATGCTCATCGCCAGCAATTCAGGCCAAGAGTTTCTTCCCGCCACGAGTTCGAATGACGCGGCTTGGCTGAACTGGATCTCGAGCAACACGCTCTTTCCCACGAACGAGACGATCAACGCGGGCCCAAACACATCGAATGGCAACGCCGACAAATTGGCCTCGAGTTATGAGAGTCAGATGTCGTACTCATTCGACGTCGGCGACTTGCACTTCATCATCCTCAACACCGACGCCTACAACAACTACATGTCGCCTGCCCAAGGGGCGGACGCGGTAGGATGGATTCCGATCAATTGGCTGACGAGCGACGTTCAGGCCGCCCAGGCCAATGCCAACACGTCGCTGATTTTCATCTTTGGGCATAAGCCGATCATCCCAACTTCGCCGAACGTGGTAACCGACTCGACGAGCATTTACAACTACTCGGACGACAACCTGGCGCAAGCCTTCCAGTCGCTTATGCAGAGCAACAGCAAGGTCGTTGGCTACTTCTGCGCGCACGCCCACCGGTGGCAGTTTTCCTCGCTGGCGGCAAGTGGATCGAATCCCCAGCCCGTGCAGGTCATTGCCGGGAACGCTGGTAGCCCGTTGGAGGGCAGCTGGGCTCCGGGTGGCGCGCTTAGTCAGTACTTCGGTATGACGGCCGTCAAGGTCTTCCAAGACGGCACGGTTCAAGTGGAGAATTTCGGCCGAACGGCTCCGGCGGACGTCTGGGGAGCGCCAAGCTCGGGCAACCCAACGATGGTCAACCAGCAGACGGCCTATGCGCCTTCCGGCCCATAGACGGGTGATGGGTTGGTCCAAAAAGGTATACACGCGGGAATGAAATCATTACTTAAGTTCTCCATCTCGGCGGCCGTTCTCGTCTGCCTCGTCGTCGCCGCGATCGCTGCCGGCAACGTGACGGGCGTCTGGAAGGGCACCATCAAACTGGATACGTCGAAGCTCCCCAAACCGAAGAACGCTCAGGAGCAGCAGATGATGCAGCAGGGCATCGACATGGTCAAGAAGATGAAGATCACTTTGACCCTCAACGCCAACAAGACGTATTCGGCGAGCTTCACCGGCGGTCCCGGCGGCGCCTCCAAAACGAGCACCGGAAAATGGGTTCAGTCCGGCAATACGGTGACCATCACTCCGGTCAAGGAAGATGGCAAGGCTGTGACCGGGAACCAGGCTAAGCCCCAGAAGCTCACGGTGAGCAGCGATGGCAAGACCCTGACGATGACACCTCCAGGTCAGAGCGGCGGTCCGACGGCAACGGTCATCTTCGTCCGATAGTCGTCTCGTAGAAAGTCCCGGTCCGAACGGGCCGGGACTTTTTTTGTGCAAAAGTTGCGGGTTGAGGGGCAATTTCGGGAACTACCGAGCCGACTCGCGACATAACTCCTAATATCATGCTGTTCAAGCTCATGGCAACCTTATCGAGCCTTGCGATCGCGGCGGGAAGCGCCTTGGTCTTTGGCCCGAGCAAGAGCGTCCACAAGGTGGGGGCGCAGGCGTCGGTTCACGTCGCAAAGGCGAAACCCGTCACGGTTGCTACGCTGACGAGCTTGGTCGGCGGCGCATGGGCCTCCCCCGTCGTGCACCGGACCGAAACCTGCGTCGCTCGAATGGTGCAGGTAACCGATAAGGGTGCATCCGGCAAGCCCGTTATGCTGATCGTCGTGTTCCGCACGTCGAACGGCGAGCGGAACCCTTTCGAAGCTGGGCCGTTGAGTCTGTAAAGATATTTCGCGCTCAAACCTGTTCGTCGGGTTAAACTGCGGTTATGCTCACCGACGCCTATCTCGATCGATTGACTACTCGGGTCAGGTCGCTCATCGACCGGGCAAACGCTGCGGCGACTAACCTGTCCTCGGCACAAATGAATTGGTCGCCCGGCGAGGGAAAGTGGTCCATCGGCCAGATATTCGAGCACATGTCGCTTGCGGACACGAAATACCTTTTGCTCATGAGGGATGCCTTTAACAAGGCCCCGGAATCGAAACAGGCGGAGATCAAGCACAGCTGGATTGGCGGAGTCATCATCAGGGGCTCGGGACCTCAAGGGAATGCCCCCTCCCCCAAGGCGCTTCATCCGGGCAAGGGGCCATTCGCCAAGACCGTGCTCGAGCGCTTCGAGAGCGAACACGAGGTCTTGATCGGCATGGCGGAAAACGCCAAAGGTCGGGATCTCAGCACGATTAAGTTCAAGAATCCATTCATAAAAATGTTTACAATGAACATGGCGGATGGTTTCGAGATACTGGCCGTCCACGCCGAGCGGCACGTGGGTCAGATCGAAAGAATCATTCGGCGACCAGACTTTCCGGCGCACTAGCTTCGTTCTTGAACAGGGATATCGGATACCAAGAGCGTCGGCTGCTCCGGCCCTTCTCTTCGCGGGGGCATCGCTCCTTCAGGAAACATCTTGCCGATGGCGACGAGGTCGAGCCCTCTCCCTCGGGCGGGCTCTTTCGGCCTATAGCCAAGCCCAAATTCGTCGTTCCGCACCCTGGCGAGAAAGTTTGAAAGATCGATCCCCTCCACGTAATCGCGCATCAGGTGGATGAGCAGCGATTGGAAAAGTGCCCGACGATAGGTGAAATCGACGACCACATCGGCGTTTTGCTTCGTGGGCTCGATGAACTCCTGGTAGCTCGGCCGTACAAACCGCTGATAGCGGTCGATCGCCCACTCCAAGGTGGCCAGCCGCTCGTTGACATCGCGGAGCAACCGGCCCAGGAGGCGCTGATCGGTGTCGACATCTAAGAAAACGGTGAGGTCGAACACATTGACGATCGGGTTGGCGAGAATGAAAAGCCCCTCGACGATCACAACGGCATGGGCTTTGATGAGCGTGGCTTTGGGTGTCTGGACCTGGGTCGCATAGTCATAGCGGGGAGCAAGAATGTCCTGGCCCGATTTGAGCGCCTCGAGGTCCGACTTGAGCACTTCAAGGTCGATGTGGGCCGGATGGTCGAAGTTGATGTCGTGCTCCGTGGCTCCAGGAGGAAGCCGAAGCGTCCGGAAGTAGCGATCCATCCCCAGTATCGAGACATGGTCGTGCCCGACTTCCTGCTGAATCTCGCGCGCAAGGTATGTCTTGCCCGAGCCCGAGCCGCCGGCGATGCCGATCATGATCGGAAGTGCTCGAGACACGCTACGAACCCTCCTCATCCGGCAAGGGATCGACGATGCCAAGCTTCGCGCGATAGTGGGAGACGAGCATGGAGAGTGCGAGAGCCACTATCACGGCGGCGACGGCGATTCCCTCGTGCATCAGCGATTCCGATCCGTCCCACTCAACCGTGTCAGCTAAGAATGTCACCGCCAGCAGCACGATAGTGACTCCGATGAGCTTCTCTTTGAGGTCGTCGAGGCTTTTGACGATCAGCCACCGAGGAAGGGCGATCGACGCGTCGATGAAGAGTTCATAGAGTCCGAGCGCCACGATGTAGAGGACCGTACCGATCAAGAATAGGTCGATCATCTCGATGAAATCGACCGCGACCCGTTTTGCATGCACGATGCTCAGATCTCCCCCTGCGATCAGATCCCGGACCACCGGATACAGCGTGGCGAATCCATAGAGGAGGATAGCGACCGATGCGAGCAAGGCTCCAAAGATGGGAATGAGCACGATGTGGCGGCTGGCCAAAATGAACTTCTTCAGCATAGGTCCCCACAGATCGCCGAGCGAGACGCGCGTCACTCGGTACTTGTGCATTCGAGGTTACCCGCAGTCTGGAACGGGTAAAGTGCATTCCGATGCGAGCTTCCAAATGCCAAGGATGGTGGGTCGGTTTGCTGCTGCTCGGATGGCCGCTCGTTTCTCAGGCGCAAGATCCGCAAGTGGGCACGCCCCCCTACGTTCCCGATCCGAAAGTCGTGCAGCAGGTCCTTGATAAGCTCATTGATTGGCGCGGTTTGTTGGATTCCGAAGAAACTCGCAAAGCCCTGGCGGACTGGATCTTTGGAGAGCTGGCGAAGCTCCCCGACGTGCAAGTTACGAGAGAGCAAATCGAAGCGGCTCTGGACGCGGTGAGGACCCAGCTGGCGACTGTGGAATTTCAGAAGCTGAGCCTTCCTGAAATCAAGAGTTGGCTAGCCGGACAGCTGTGGGATCAAATCAAAGGATTGCCTGAGGTCAAGCTGCTTCGCGAGCAGGTCGACTCCGTCGTCCAACATCTCGAATTGGCCGTTAAGGAACTCGCCAAGAATGCAAAGTTTTCAGATTTGGTGAATGGCCGAGTCGACGTGATCTGGCAAGCTATTCTTCCCGCC
>JAYROD010000440.1:0-2318 GCA_041911835.1 Fimbriimonadaceae bacterium
GTAATTCTGACTGCTTGGAAAGCCGGCAAATACAGCTCCGAGACGAGCAAGGGTCGCCGATTCAAAGTCGTTGTAAAGGACATTGGAAAGCCACTAGACCTCAGCGCAGGCTGGCACCTGGAGTTTCCGCCCAAGTGGGGAGCGCCACCGTCGGTTGAGCTATCTAAGCTCATTTCATGGCCGGAAAGCAAGGACAACGGTATCAAGTACTTCTCCGGGTCGGCTGTCTATTCGAAAGACTTCGATGTGCCCTCCTCGATGATCGGCAAGCCGGTCATGCTCGATCTAGGCCGCGTCAAGAATTTCGCAACCGTTTCGCTCAACGGTCAGCAGCTCGAAGTGCTGTGGAAAGAACCCTTTGCGGTCGATGTCTCACGTGTGCTGAAACAAGGCAAAAACCATCTTGAGATTAAGATTACGAATCTCTGGCCGAATCGCATCATCGGGGATGAGCAGCTCGAGCCCGATGTCGAATGGAAGGGCGTCACGCTGAAGGAATGGCCGTCATGGGTTTATAGCCGAGAACCGCGCCCGAAGACGGGACGATACACGTTCGTAACCTGGAAATTCTGGAATAAGGATTCGCCTTTGCTCGAGTCGGGATTGATTGGCCCTGTAATGCTTAGGGCAGCCAAAGTGCAAACGATCAGGCCGTAAGCCATGATTATCACCGCACTCGCGAGTCTCGCTCTAGCCGTTGCTCCCTCGCTGGCACAACGGCTTGACGCTTACGACGTCGATTGGAACTCGCCGTCGGTAGATGCGGCAGGATCCATGCCGATCGGAAACGGTGAAGTGGTGTTGAACGTTTGGTGCGACGAAGCGACCGGCGACCTGGTTTTCTACATAGCGCGCACGGATGCTCTTTCCGAGATCAGCCGAATCTTGAAGTTGGGACGCGTACGGGTACATTTTTCTCCAAGACTGTTCTTGAATGCCGAGGAGTTTTCGCAGAGGCTGCGATTACGCGATGGCGTGATAGATTTCAGGACCATGAGCGCCAAGCTGCGGCTCTTCGTCGATTCCGACAGTGACACGATTTATGTAAGTGGCAATACAACGACGCCAATACAGGTCACGGCATCCATCGAGTGTTGGCGCAGCGAGCCGCGCAAGATCCCCAAGGACGAGCAGCGGTCGGCATGGTCGGTGCACGACGCGCCGTTCGATTTGATAGAGTCTGCAGATGTCTTTCCAAAATTTGGCGTGAGCAGCGTTGTTTGGTACCATCGCAACGAAACCTCGGTCGTGCCGAAGCTGTGGGAGAATCAGTCGCTGACCGGTCTCAATGGGACATTTGATCCGTTGCTGCATCGCACATTTGGCGGTCGACTGCAAGGCGATGGGTTTGTCAAATCGGGAGATCGTGCGATTCAAACCACGGTTGCCGTCAATCAATTCTCGCTAAACATCACTACGCTTTGCAAGGTTACCCATACCGCCGAAGAATGGCTCGGGCTGCTCGCTGCCCATCCGCCTGCACCATTGAAGGATGCGCAGAAGCGAACCCAAGAATGGTGGCACAACTTTTGGGATCGATCTTGGGTCTTTGTCGATGGATCCGTAGGCGGGGAAGCAGTGCCGAAGAATCAATTTCCCATGAGGATAGGGATCGATTCGAACGGTGGGAATGTATTTCCCGGCGACATATCAAGATGGGAGGCATTCGAGTTTCCCATGATTCCGCCCAAGGTGCAAGATCGTGAGTCGCCCATTCCCGCCCATGAGGTCGGACCAAATCCCAGCTTCAAAGATGGCTTCACCCTCTGTGCCTGGATAATGCCGAATGCACTCACCCCTGGCCGAATTTTCGACAAGATGACCGCAGGCGGGAATGACGGCTTCATCTTCGACACCCACCCGGGCGACCGATTGCGACTTATCGTCGGCGACATGACGCTCACATCTCCCAAGTGCCTCGTCAAAGACAAATGGCAGTACGTCGCCGCGTCGTACGATTCCAAAACCGGCGAGGCAAACATCTATCTCGACGGCAAACGGGTTGCCCATCGAGAAGCGGAAGACGGGAAGATGATCACTCGCGGATACCTGCTTCAGCGGTATTGCCAAGCCATCCAAGGGCGAGGCGAATATCCGATCAAATTCAACGGTGGCTATTTCACAGTCGAGCCGACAGCGATGGGCATGCCCTATAACCCCGACTATCGGAACTGGGGCGACAGCCATTGGTTTCAAAACGTGCGGCATATGGTCCATCCGATGCTCGAACAGGGCGACTTTGAGATGATGGAACCGTTCTTCAAGCTCTACGAAAACGCAAGACCTTTGGCTGAGTCAAGAACCGAGAAATATCACCA
>JAYROD010000441.1:0-7444 GCA_041911835.1 Fimbriimonadaceae bacterium
GTGTCGACGATCACTTCCCTTCGCTTCACCGTGGAGTCCCATCACAACCTCGGTGGCGCGACTCAGACGATCTACCTGCGAAATTTCACGACCAACCAATGGGTGGCCCTGAATACATCGACTCTTGGAACGACCGACTCGACGGTGAGCGCATTGGTGCCGAGCACGATGACTCCAAGCCAGTTTGTCCGAGCCTCGGACAAGAAGGTCTGGGCGTTGGTAACCGTGTCGGAGCCAAATCCATTTGTAGCAGGGCCGTACCACCTCGACATCGACAAGAGCTCCTGGGTCGTAACTCGACCTTAACGAAGCCCAATAGACAAGCAAGAGGGTCCTGGTCGAAATCGACCTGGACCCTTTTGTTAGAGTTGGACGAAGCTACTTCTTTTCGCGAACGATGTCTCCGGTCTGGAAGCCAGTGCCATCTCCGATGATCGCCGTGGCGAACTTCGGCTGCACTTCCGTTACCTTGATCCAACCAATCTTGGACGTTTTGACTCCAAGCGTTTGACCAGTCTCAGGATCCTTTATGACTTTCGTGACCCGGAATACATCGAAAGTATCTCCGACTTTGACGCCCACTTCCTCACCCGCGTTCAACGTGATCTCATGTGAATCTGTGTCATAGTCTGCCACTCGGGCCTGCCATGGTTTGCTGCCCAGTTTCTTTAGGATTGCTTCCACGGCCTTATCGATCGCGGTGTTGGTCGCTTTACCCAGAGGACTCTTGTCATAAGCGGCAAAGTCGGTGCCCAAATTGCCTACCCAGCCACTAAAGTTGAACCCTGCCGCATCAGCGCGGCCTGGAGCCGTCTCCGTTGCGATCATCTCGCTCGTGTCGACATCGAAAATCCTAACGTTAATCGCAACCCTTGCCTCGCTCACCGATCCGCCCACATGGCCCAGTCCAGGAACGCTCACTCCGACTCCGCCGCCTCGCTGATCGACGGTGAAGTCCGTCACCGCTCCTTTTACGAGCGCCTGAGCGGGGACGATCTTGCCCTTCTGGCTCTCTCCCGTATTCTCTTCCTTAATCGCCTTTTCTTGAAGCAGTGGTTCCATTGCTTCACGCTCAAGAATCACGAATCGCCCTGTGTCGAAAAGCTTCTTAACCAGCTTTTCGTATATTGCATTGCGGAACTCCAAAGGCATTTGCCAATTGCCAATGTAATCGTGAAGGCTCCAGTCCAGCGGCGCGACCGCGACTCGCATTTTGAGCCGTTTTTCTTGTGGCAAAGCCACTGCTGTCAATGCGGCCACCAAAGCAGCGGCAAGTCCGACTCTAAGTATCTTAGTCATTGATTCATCCTCCTGTCTCAACCCTTTTTCGTCGATCCGACGGGTGACTGGTTTTCGGCAACATACTTCAGGCAGCAAGCTCGAACGCGAGCTCTAATTCGATTAATGTACGCCGCGCGCTCGGTTACTCCGATCGCACCACGCGCGTCGAGAAGATTGAACGTGTGAGAGCACTTAAGCGCATAGTCAAAAGCCGGATAGATGAGCGCTTCGCGTACCTTATGCTCCGAAGTTTCCTTCGGTTTTTGTGTCGATAATACGCCCTGCTGAGCATTCCAGAACACGGGCGTTTCGATCACTCGCTTCGATTCGGCTTCGAAAATATCGAATAGCTGGAAGAGCATTTCGGTTGAAGCGACCTCGAAATTGTAGACGCAGTTTTGCATCTCCAACTCCCATTCGGCATCTCGATAGCTTTGTGAATCAGACCACATGAGGTCATCCCAGAAAGAGTACTGCTTGTTAAGCAGTAAGCAGACTCTTTCCAAACCGAACGTGATTTCGGCCGCCACGGGATTGCATTCGATACCACCCATTTGCTGAAAGAACGTGAACTGGGTTATCTCGGTGCCATCGAGCCAGACTTCCCAGCCCACGCCGCTCGCTCCTGCGGCTTGACTTTCCCAATCATCTTCGACCAATCGTATGTCGTGCCGTTTCGTGTCCACGCCCAGCGCCACGAGGGAGTCCATGTACAAGTCCACGATATTCTCGCGACTTGGCTTCATGATGACTTGGTACTGGAGGTACCTCTGGCTTCGCATCGGGTTTAGGGTGTATCGACCATCCGCAGGACGGCGGCTCGGCTGCACGTAAGCAACGTTCCAAGGGTCGGGCCCCAGCGCCCGGAGCGTTGTGGCAGGGTGCATCGTTCCGGCGCCCACTTCGACATCGTAGGGTTCCAGAATCGCGCATCCTTGTAGCGCCCAGTACTCGTGGAGAGCGGCGATCATCGCCTGCAGGGTCATTCTGCCATTTTACCGTTGACCCATCGGCGCCATTCCGATCGAACGATCAGGAGCATTTCTGTGTATAACCTAATCGTGAAGGCGGTCTCTTGGATTCTCGGCGCGCTGACCGCGCTGTTCATGAGCTACTTCGGCTGGATGATCGTGCACAACTCTCGGTCGACCGGGCGCACGGAGACTCCGGAGAACCATCAATATCTGGTGAACGCATGGAAACCGGAATTGGACCCAAAGCTGGGCGCACCACTTCCCGGCATTGCGCCGGAGGCCATCCGGCTGCCCAGCGGGAATCCAGATGATCGAGCGCTGGTCATCGCCATCGGGAGCTGCGAGAGCTGCACCGCCAAGACTTTTGATGCTTCTTGGCTAACCGGCACGCCGGCGAGCCGCATCGTGGCTTTGTACGAAGGTACACCCCCGAAAACCGAGGAACCTCTCAAACCACCCTACACTGATCGGCTCTACCTTTCTGATTCCGACTTCGCAAGACTCAACGTTCTATGGCCGCGACTCTACGCGCTCGATTCGCAGGGACGGCTCTTGGCTGCACAGACCGTAGATGAATCCGAAGAGGATTTCGTCCACAAATGGTTCAAATGACGGGTTGGATCAGCGGCTGTACCTGAGTGAAAGCCTTCAAAACCTGCGGATCGAATTGCTTCCCCAGTTCCCGATCGAGTTCCTTGAGCGCCTGCCGTTCGCTCAGCCGATTCGATCGCCAAGTCGCAAACACCATAGCGTCGAACGCTTCCGCAACGCCAATTATCCGCGAAATCTCCGGGATGGCCTCTCCAGCGAATCCCGACGGATAGCCGCTGCCATCCCAACGCTCATGATGATGACGTACGGCTCGAGCGATGTCCTCCCAGTGCAATTCCCGTGCAATCTGATCTGCACCGTCCTCCGGATGCCGGCGGCATCGAGCCCAATCTTCTGGCGATCGCGGTCCGTTTTGGTACAGCAAGCCATCTGCTTGAAGCTTTCCCACGTCGTGAAGTTCCGCGGCGATTCTCACTGAGACTAGGCGATCACCTGTCCATCCGAGGCGCTCGGCAGTGGCCACTGCGTAAACGCTGACACGCTCTGCATGTCCCTTTTCGCCGGGGCAGGAGTCCTCGAGTGCCTTAAGCAGATCGCGAACAGCCTCGCTGGCTTCAGCTCTGAGGTGCGAATTGTTGGGGGTCATGGCAAGTTGCGCAACGCGGAATCGATGATGGCGGCCTCCTCCGGCTCCACGGTTCTTGGATCGAGCCAGACGGTTCCGTCCTCGATTCGGCCGATGATCGGCGGCCGATAATGTCTGAGCGCTGACAGAGTGGCTTCAGGATTTGTCGTACGAAGCCCCAATCTCCAGGTCGGAACGCTCGAGCCTGGCAGAGAGCCTCCTCCGACCTCTGTGTCACCGCGAGCGACGACCGAATTCGGAGCCGCCCGATGCCACCGCTGAGCGGTTCGTTTGATGGCGGTCAAATCCCGCGATAGAGAGTTCCATATCGGTATCTCTAATTCGCGGCCATCACGGTAGAGCCGAAGAGTCGCCTCGAGACCGGCAAGCGTCAACTTATCAGTTCGGACCGCTCGCGCCAAAGGGTGTCGCTCGATCTTCGCGAGGACCGATCGGCTACCCAGAATCAGACCCGCCTGAGGGCCACCCAAGAGCTTATCTCCGCTTGCCGTCACGACGTCCGCGCCATCACGAATTGCCTCACCCAGTGTGGGCTCTTTCTTTAGTCCGAACCTTCGGGTGTCGAGCAGGCATCCGCTTCCGGCATCATCGATGAGAACGACTCCGTGGGAATGCGCCAAATCCGCGAGCTCTTTGAGGCTGGGTTCCTCATGGAAGCCGATGATCGCGAAGTTGCTTGGGTGGCACCTGAGGATAGCAGCCGTCTGATCGTTCAAAACCCTCTCGTAGTCATTCAGATGCGTCTTATTCGTGCAACCCACCTCCACGAGCCTGCACCCGGATTGCCGGACAATATCTGGCAAGCGGAACGAGCCGCCGATCTCCACCATTTGGCCCCGAGAGAGGATCACTTCCGATTCGGAGCAAAGCGCTTCCAGCACAAGGAGCACTGCCGAAGCGCAGTTGTTGACGACCAAGGCGTCTTCTGCCCCCGTTAGCTGGGTGAGGAGGCTGCGCACGTGCGCCTGGCGGTCACCTCGACGCCCAGATTCGAGATCGAATTCAAGCACGCTGTGTGACTTGGCGACCTGCTCGATAGCGCGTACGGCGCTTTCGGCCAGTCTTGCCCTGCCCAAGCCTGTATGCAAGACGACACCCGAGGCATTGATGCAGGGGCCCAATGACGGCGACGCGAGCTCCCGCGCGCGCGCTGCGGCTACGGCGTTTTCATCCAGTTCCGACCCCTCCAAAATGGCCTCTTTCAGCTTGGCCACGGCATAGCGAGCAGCTTCCGCCTTGACCGATTCCGGAAAGGTATTCAGGCCCGAATGTCGCTTGACGCTATCCACGCTCGGGACTCTCCTGAGTTTCGACACAACTCTGATGTTAGCCGAACGGCCTATAGCGAAGGGTCCGGATCGGTTAGAATAGCGGGCATGAGCATGTCGCCTCCGCCCTTCAATCCATCGGAGATGCCCGCCCCACGGCGAAGCAACAGCAGCCTCAAAATTGTTCTGCTGATCCTTTTCCTGGTGTGCGTCCCCTGCATCGGTCTGGTGGCAGTCGGCGGCTATTTTGGGTTCAACCTCTTCGGCAAGGGCATGAAGATGGCGAGCTGCGCAATAGCGTTCGAGGACGTGCGAGACGCGATCATGACCTATGCCAACGAGCACGACGGTACGCTGCCGAATGCGAAAACTTGGCAAACCGATATCACTCCCTACTATGCCAAGGTCACGGCGACCCACAAGGACATGGGGCCGATCAAACTCATGCCCGCGGCGGGACCCTGGGGTTGCGACAACGGGGACAATCAACTGACTGGAATTGCCTACAACTCCGCACTCTCCGGCAAGAAGCTGAAGAATATCGAGAATCCGTATGGGACCGTGCTCCTGTTCGAGGTCGAGAAGGCTGAGCTCAATGCGACGGCGGTGTACGTACCCAGACCGAAATCGACTGGCCCCCTGTTCTTTGGGCAGCACAGAGCCTGGATGACGATTCCGGTGCAAGGCACCTCGAATTTTGGAAAAGAGGGCTCCGGGTTCAAAGTTGAAACCACCGACGGAGATACTGGCGCGAAAGGCACCCCAGAGCCGAACACTTCGAACTGAATCTCGTCCACGCAAATGGCGCCTGGATCGAATCGAAGCAAGAAGGCGTTATACTGAACGGTAACAGACTATGACGCAACTTTTCGCACTTGGCCTCGGCACACAGGAACTGGTCATTATCGTTGTGATCATCCTCATTCTCTTTGGGGGAACGAAGATTCCGCAGCTCATGCGGGGCGTGGGTCGCGGAGTGGGCGAATTGCAGAAGGGACTCGAAGAGGGCAAGCGCAATTTCCAGCAGGCCGCGGCCGAAGAATCGGCCAAGGTCGATGAGCCGGCTCCAAAACCTGCGGCACCCGAAGCCGAAGCTAAGTAAACTCGGCGATCACAAACGTGTGGTCGGAAGGACGGTCCAAAAGCCTAGGTGCGAGGTCGATCGTGCATCCGACGCACTTGCCTGCATACGTTGGACTGGCATAAATGTGGTCAATCCGCCAGCCCAAGCCTCGCTTGACGGAATTGGGGATAACGAAATCCCAATAGGTGTAGTGCCCAGGGCCCTGGGTGAATTTGCGGAAGCAATCGACCCAACCCCATTCGGCAACCTCTTTTAGAGCAGCGAACTCGGAGGGATGGTGCCCAACTCCACCCAACAGCTTCGGCGAATCGTACACGTCGTCCGGCTCCGGTGCGATGTTGATATCACCCAGCCAGACGACTGGGGCCGCTTGGGACAGCCTGGCATCGCAAAGTTTCCGGAACCGCTTCAGCCAAGCCAACTTGTAGGCGAACTTCTCGCTGCCAACGCTTGTTCCATTGGGAACATATGTGTTAACGATCGTCACGCCATCGACCTCCGCGAGCATAACTCGACAATCCTCCGCGAACGCGGGATCGCCGAATCCGGTCCGGACGTTTTGAATCGGGTGCAAGCTGGCGATGGCGACACCGTTGTATGTCTTCTGACCGTGGAAGGCCACGTTGTATCCAGATTCTTCGAATGCCTCGTGGGGGAATTTGTCGTCTTCGACTTTGGTTTCCTGAATAGCCAGGACATCCGGCTGGTGGTGAGCCAGCCAGTCGAGGACGATCTCCAATCTCACCCTGATCGAGTTGGCGTTAAACGTCGCGATCTTCACGAGCTAGGAGCATAGCATCTGGCGCGTCGGTACAATCCAATCCGTGGACCGATGGAACTCGACTGGGATTCCTCGCGCACACCTGCTTTGGGCACTCCAGCAGCATGCCCTCGTTCGCAAGGCAGTTCGCGCCAATTTGTGTCTTCTTTGTCGGAACAGCCCGGTTAACGAGGCGGGTCTCTGTGAAGTATGCTGGGCGACACTCAACGAACCAGAAATCAAGGCCGGCGAGCTCTGGCTGAATGGTGTCGGACCTTGATAGCCGCGATCCTCATTCCTTTCGCGCTGGTTGTCGCTTTTGTTCTCGTCCTCCTATGGAGTCGGAAGAATCGCGAATCGTGGCCAACGATGATCGAATATTGGGTGTACCTCCCCGAGGCGAAGCTCCCACCGCAAGAGGCGCTCATGACTACCATGGTGGCCGACAACCCTCACAGCAAGCCAGGACGCCCGGCGATCGGAGCGCAGGAGGGCATGCTCTTCACCGATGTCCGCACCCACATGATCGTCGCAAAGCGATCGAAGAATCCCCACATATTCCGGCCTGACCTCTTCGACACCCAGGCCGAACCGACGGCAGCGATTCTCGAGCGCCTTTCCGCTGCACAAGCCATCGCCAAAATCAGTTTCGTTTCCGAAGTGCCCGTTAGGGATAAGCGCCACCTTCAGTTCATTCCCCACATGGCCGACGCAGTCGCACGGCTGGCTGGAGGGACCGTGATCTTCGATCGCACGGCCGAACGGCTTTACACAAGCGAGGATTTCTTCGCGATGCTCGAGCAAAATACCAATGTCGCATCATTCGACTTTCATTGTCGAGTTGTTTGGACTTCAACTATCGCTGGCGGCAAGGCTGAA
>JAYROD010000442.1:0-5713 GCA_041911835.1 Fimbriimonadaceae bacterium
AAGAGCCTGCCGAGGAACGCGATGGCCCAAAGCGCCCCAAAACCGACGAGCGCGCCCGCCACGAAGCTTGGGATGCCCCACGTGTAGGCTGTCGGCTTGTCTTGAACGAGCAGCGCCGTCCCATAGCCGATGCCCACAAAGAGCATGAAGGCATTGACCTGGTCCGGGATGATGTACCACTTGAGGTCGATGAAGATCGCGGCAACGAGAGCCGCAGACAGCAGGCACAACGCCACGCAGCGCCCCACGTCCCACCCGGCGATGAGGTACTGCCACCAAAAGACCGCCCAGAGCCCGCCCGTGATGAGTTCGACGATGAAGTACCTCGCCGCCACTTGCGCGCCGCACTGGCGGCAACGACCCCTTAGAAAGAGCCAACTGAGGAGCGGGATGAGGTCGATTGGAGCGAGCTGTTTCTTGCACGAGGGGCAGAAGCTGTGCTTGGGATTCGAGAGCGACAGCCCCAAAGGCATGCGGTAGATGACCACATTGAGAAAGCTCCCAATCGCGGCGCCGATGAACAGCCCAACGATCCAGGTCCACTCAGGAAACACTCAAACCCCCGAACACCATTTTTTCGACGTTCGCCAAGCTCAAAAAACCGCGCCCTCTAAACGTATGCGGCCTGGCAGAGCATGCTGCCAGGCCGCAGTCTCAGCATCTGAGAGACTATTCCTTCGTTCCGTCTCCGGAGGACAGTCCTTCAATGACCTTGATCAGAGGAAGGAACATCGCGATAACGATGAAGCCAACCACGAAGCCGAGCATGACGATGAGGATCGGTTCGAGCGCCGCCGTCAGCGATTGCAGTGTTGCTTCGACCTCCGACTCGTAGAAGTCGGCGATTTTCTGCAGCATGAAGTCGAGCGAGCCGGACTCCTCTCCGACACCGATCATGTGCACGACCATCGGCGGGAACAGCCTCGATGCCTCGAGCGGGTCGCCAATGCGGTCTCCCTCTCGAATGCGGGCCCGGGCTTCGAGCACGGCGTCGGCCATGATTGTGTTTCCGACTGTGCCGGCGACGGTTTCCATCGCTTGCAGGATCGGAACGCCCGAGGTGAGAAGCGTGCCCATCGTTCGACTGAACCGTGCCATGCAGATCTTGTGGTGCAGCTTGCCGAAGACGGGAATCTTTAGCTTGATGCGATCTGCCGTCCTGCGTCCAAACCGGGTGCTGACGAACAGCCTCCAGGCAAAGATGATCGCGAAAATCGAGATGAGGAGGATCCACCAGTTGTTCTTGAAAACCGCCGATAAGTCGATCAGGAACTTGGTCATCGCGGGGAATTCCTCGTCCTTCAAGCCGATGTCCTTAAACAGCGCGGCGAACTGAGGAACGACCCAACTGACCAAGAAGATCACGATGCCGGTAGCGGCGATCATGACGAGGATCGGGTAAGTCAAAGCGGCCTTGACCTTTCGGCGAAGTTCAACGTCCTTTTCCAAGAAGTGGGAGAGTCGTTGGAGGGACTCTTCCAAGACACCGCCGACTTCACCGGCTCGGATCAAACCGATGAAGAGGTTGTTGAAGGTGCGCGGGTGGCGCTGCATGGCGCGGGACAGGCTTTCGCCTCCTTCCACCCGTTCTCCAATGTCCAGCAGAATCTTTTTGAGCTTAGGATCCTGGGTCTGGCGGCTCAAAACGTCGAGACACCGCACGAGCGAGACGCCGGCGTCGACCATCGTCGAGAACTGTCGGCAGAAGATGGCGAGGTTACTGAGCCTGACCTTTCCGTAACGCTTCCCACGGACCTTGCCGCCCTTGATTACCGTGACTTCGGTGATCGTGAAGCCTTGTTCTTCGAATTTCTTTCTGAGGATCTCCTCAGATTCGGCTTCTGCGGTGCCTTTTTGGGTGCCACCGCTCTGATCGCGGAATGTGTAGCTATAAATGGGCATGGTGTGCTCCTACGCTGCTACCGGCGAGCCGGTCCGATCCCCCCCTGTTGAGGCGTATTGATCATCTTCTTCAATTCTTCGACGTTGATGGCCCGTGTCATGGCTTCTTCCAGGGTGATAAATCCCTTCATATAGAGGTCGCGCAGACATTGGTCCATCGTGGTCATGTCCATCTTTCCAGACGTCTGGATCATCGACGGAATTTGGTGGGTCTTGTTTTCTCGGATGAGATTTCGGATGGCCGGCGTGGCGATCATGATCTCGACCGCAGGAACGCGTCCGGGACCCGAGGCTCGCGGCAGAAGCTGCTGCGAAATGATCGCCTGAAGGTTGTTGGCAAGCTGGATACGAACCTGCTCCTGCTGGCCGGGAGGGAACACGTCGATAATACGGTCGATCGATTCGGCGGCGTTGTTCGTGTGGAGAGTGGCAAAGACCAAGTGGCCTGTTTCAGCCGCCGTGATCGCGAGAGCGATCGTCTCCATATCGCGCATTTCGCCGACGAGCAGCACGTCCGGGTCTTCTCGAAGACAGGCGCGGAGCGCGGCGGCGAAGCTCTTCGTGTCGTTGCCCAGCTCACGCTGATTGATGACGCTGAGTTGGTGCGTGTGCAAATACTCAATCGGATCTTCGATCGTGATGATATGGGTAGCACGAGACGTGTTGATATGGCGAATCATCGCCGCGAGCGACGTCGACTTTCCTGAACCCGTCGGTCCGGTCACCAGGATGAGGCCACGGGGCTTGTCGCTCAGCTGCTCGAGCGTCGCCGGCAGATTCAGTTCGCGCACCGTCGGGATGCGGCTGGAAATCAAACGGAACGCAGAGGCCACGGCGCCGCGGTCGCGGTACATGTTGACGCGGAAGCGGGCTCTGGAGCTCGGTCCACCCGGTTGGCGCATGTGGGGCGGCATTGGCAGGGCATAGGAAAAGTCCAGCTCAAGCGTCGTTTCAAACTTCTGGATGTTATCGTCCGAGATGATCTCGTACATCATCCGCTGGGTCTGCTGGGGGCTGAATTTCTCGTAATTCAGGCGTTTGAGGGCGCCATCTTCTCGAATGACCGGCTCCGAGTTCGCACAGATATGAAGGTCGCTGGCGTTCTTCTCGACGACGATGTGGAGCAATTCGTCGATGTGAAGGTCTTCCAGAGAGCGCGGAGCGCCAACCTTATTGACTTCCGGCTGCTCTTCGGGAGTCTCTGCGAACGGGCTCGCGACGGGAGGCGGGGTGGTGAGCGATGGATTTTCCATGATGTTCCTATCGATTACAACTTTGATTCTCGGTTCAATTCTTTAGTAGCCTGCGGTGAAGACGACGCGCATGACTTCCTGAGGGTCGGTCTGGCCCGCCAGCACTTTGACGAGGCCGTCTTCTCGAAGTTCCTTCATGCCGTTGGCCTTGGCGGCGTCCTTGATGTCGTTAAGCGGGGCACGTCGTACGACGAGCTCGGCGATTTCGGCGTTCATAACCATCAGCTCGTGGAAACCGGTTCGGCCCTTGTATCCGGTCATTCGGTTCGACTCGGCAGGCACTCCCTTGTAGAGCGTGATTTCCTCGTCGGGGTCCGTCACCTTGAAACCAAATCGGCGAAGGTCGATCGCCTTGACCGCATAAGGTTCCTTGTTGTCGGCGTCGATCTTTCGTCCAAGACGCTGGGCGAGTACGCCAATAACGGTCGCCGAGATAAGGTACGGCTCGACGCCCATGTCGATCATACGGAGGGTAGCCGAAGGCGCATCGTTCGTGTGAAGCGTTGAAAGGACCAAGTGTCCCGTCAGCGAGGATTCAATCGCGATTTCGGCCGTTTCAAGGTCACGCATTTCGCCGACCATGATGATGTCCGGGTCTTGTCGCAAGAAAGCACGCAACGCGGTCGCAAAGCTGAGTCCGGCCTTGCGGTTCACCTGGACCTGCGCAATGCCATTGAGCTGGTACTCGACCGGGTCCTCAACGGTGAGGATGTTGACGCCGATCGTATTGAGCTTGTTGAGAACGGAATATTGGGTCGTCGTCTTTCCAGAACCCGTGGGACCCGTCGAGAGGAACATGCCGTTCGGCTGGCTGACGAGCTCCTCGATCTTGAGCATGTTCTCGTCGGTAAACCCGAGCTTCTGCAAGCCGATCATGACGCTCGACTTATCGAGAATACGCATAACGATCTTCTCGCCAAACGGCGTAGGGATCGAGCTGACGCGGAGGTCGAATTCTTTGTTGTTGCTGCGAACTTCGATACGGCCGTCTTGGGGAACACGGCGTTCGGCGATGTTCATCTCAGCCATGATCTTCAAGCGGCTGATGAGCGGCGCCTGAAGGTTCTTCGGGATCGTCATGGCTTCCATCAAAACGCCGTCGATTCGGTACCGGACGCGGAGCTGCTTTTGCTGCGGCTCGGCGTGGATGTCGCTCGCTCTGTCGTTGATGGCTTGCTGAATGATGGCGTTGGCCAACTTGATGATCGGAGCCTGCTCCGCCATCTTTTCGGCGTCGCCCTCTTCATAGGCGTCGTCCGCGGCAGTACGCCCGATTGCGGCTTCAGCCATCATGCGGCGCATGTCCGCATTCATCTGGGCGCTGTTTTGCTGCGTTTCCGCCACCGCGGCCTCGCCGTTGGCGGCGGTGCCGCCGTAATACTTGCGAATAGCGTCCTCGATGGCCCCAGGGACCGCCATGACGGGGATGACCCGGCACCCCGATACCATTCGAACGTCGTCCATGGCCTGTATGTTGTTGGTGTTGGCCATGGCCAGCCAGAGGTTCATCTCCTCTTTCTTGACCGGCACGACGTTATGGTTCTTGGCGATGCGCTCCGGCACCACGTTTATGGCGCTGCTTTCGATCTGCGTACGATCGAGGTCGGCAAATCCGATACCCTGCTCTTGAGCCTTGGCCTGAAGAACCTCGCGCTCACCCACGAATCCGAGCTCGAGAATGACCTTGCCCAAGTCTTGCTTGGTTTGTTGTTGGACCTTTTTAGCTTCTTCAAGCTGTTCAGGCTTGATGTATTCCTTCTGTAAAAGGAACTGCTCCATCGGCATGCGCGTCAACGCCATCTTAGAAAATCACCTGCTCCTCATCTCAACTCGGCCAAGCACACCCTTATCGCCGCGTAACGCCCATTTTAGACGCAATCCCCGCCATTATGCGCGGAATTGCGGTGGATCGGGCTGCTTTGTCTGGTCAATTGGTGGACGGAACCTCGTGCGAGATTGGTTCAGCGTCTGTCGCCCCCAAAAATGCCTGGGGCTCGATTCTGCTCGAACAATGACAAGCGTGAGCCTCATGGGGTGAGGAGCCCCCTCCGTCTCTCTCTGCCTCCCGGTATCCTCTAGGGTCCGTGATCCGATTCGACCTCTCCCAGAAAATCGCTGCCGCGCTGCAGAGCCTGGTGTCCGATGGCACATTGCCGGCGGCGGATTACGGCGTTCCCGAGGTCGCGGACACCAAGGACGAATCGCATGGCGACTACGCCTGCAACATCGCGATGGTGTCGGCGAAGAAGGTGGGCAAGAACCCTCGCGAGCTTGCGACGCTGATCGCCGAAGTCTTAGCGCGTGAACCAGAGTTTGAGGCAGTCGAAGTCGCCGGGCCGGGGTTCTTGAACCTTCGTTTGAAGCCGGAGTTTGTAGCCGGATATGTGGGGAGGATTTTGGAGCTGAGGGAGGACTTGGTAAAAGCCGAAGGTCGAAGGTCGAACGTCCGGAACTCCTCAACACCCCAACACCCAATGCCCAATACCCAACACCCTCTCCGCCTCAACGTCGAGTTCGTCTCCGTGAACCCCAACGGCCCGATTACGGTGGGCTCAGGG
>JAYROD010000443.1:0-4651 GCA_041911835.1 Fimbriimonadaceae bacterium
ATTGGCCCACCGATGTCCTGGGTGGCATGATGGTTGGGTTGATTGGAGGCGCAGTGGGTCTCTTGGTTGGACAGGCGATTCAAAGCGCCTGGAACCGAAAGCGGCGGGCAGCTTAGCCGCTCGAAAACTGACCCATCATCCGGAATTTTTCGTATCGATGTTCGCGCAACGCCGTTCCGCTCATGGCACATAGGGCATCGAGGTTCTTGACGATAGCCGCTTTTACGATGTCCGCCGCTTCACCTGGGTCCCGGTGAGCTCCGCCAAACGGTTCCGAGAGGATTTCGTCGATCAGACCGAGCTCGAGTGCGCTCTGCGCGGTCAGCCGAAGCGCGGCAGCCGCTCGTGCGCCTTCGGAGGGCTGCCGCCAGAGAATCGCCGCACAGCCTTCCGGTGGAATGACGCTATAGATCGAGTGCTCCTGCATAAGCACGGTGTTGCCTGCGGCGATGCCGATCGCGCCTCCGCTGCCACCTTCGCCGATGATAACGGACACGATCGGTACTCTCAATTCAAACATCTTGAGCATGCTGGCGGCGATGGCCTCGCTGATGCCTCTCGATTCGCTATCCACTCCAGGGTCGGCCGCAGGGGTATCGACGAAGGTCACCACAGGCAGTTCGAATCGGTCGGCCATCTCGAAGAGTCGAATGGCTTTCCTATAGCCCTCCGGTTTCGCCATTGCGAAGTTGCGGAATTGTCGGTCCTGGAGGTTGCGGCCTTTCTGATGCCCAATGACGATGCATGCCTGTGAATCGAGCATCGCCGGTCCACCCACGATGGCGTGGTCTTGTCCAAACCGCCGGTCGCCATCGAGCTCGACGAAATCCTCAAAAATCATGGAGATGTAGTCGAGCGTGTAGGGCCGTGTCTCTGCACGCGCGACGAGGACTTTCTCCCATGGTCCCAGGCGGCTGTATTTGATTTCGATGTAGTTATCGCGGCGCTTTTCGAATTCCTCGATTTTCGCTTCGATTTCTGCCTTGCGCGCGGGAGCGACTCCTTGCGCGGCCTGGCGGAGTTTGGCAAGCGCCTCATCGAGCTCAATCAATGGCTTTTCCCATTCCTTCCAAGACTTAGCCATGGATTCCTCCGGTCAGAATCTTGGCGAGCACGCTCAGGGTGCTCCGCATCTCGCGGCGAGGAACGATCCGGTCGATCATTCCGTGCTTGAGGCAGAACTCGGCAGTTTGGAAGTCATCGGGGACCTTGCTCACCTGCGCCTGCTTGCTCACTCGCGCGCCGGCGAAGCCGACCATCGCTTTTGGTTCTGCCAAGATGACGTCGGCGACGCTTGCGTAAGAGGCGAGCACACCTGCCATGGTCGGGTCCGTAAAGACGGCGATGTACGGAGCGCCCGCTTCTCGGCACCGCTCGACGGCTGCGGTGGTCTTTGCCATCTGCATGAGGCTGAGGAGGCCCTCCTGCATTCTGGCTCCGCCGGACGCGCAGAAGATAATGGCAGCGATCTGCTTTTCCGCAGCACGTTCGAGAGTGCGCGCAATTTTCTCCCCCGCGACGCTGCCCATAGAGCCTCCCATAAATCGGAAGTCTGCGACGGCGACGCTGACGGGGAGTTCATCGAGCATGGCCATTCCGCACACGACGCTATCGTTTCGACCAGTTTTTTCCTCGGCTTGGAGCGCTTTCTCTCGGTATTCGGGGAATTGGAGTGGATCGATGGATGCGAGATTTTGATCGAGCTCTTCAAATGATCCTTCGTCGAACGTGAGTTCGATTCTTTGTTCAGCGGTGAGCCTTTCGTGGTGGTTGCAGTGTGGGCAGACCCAGAGGTTGCGTTCGAATTCGCGTTTGAAGAGGATCTTCTTGCATTTCGCGCACTGCAAAAAATCGCCCTGTTGTGGGCGTGGCCTGCCAGTCGGCATAGGGGGTAAGGATACCCAGGGACCGCGTTGAGTTACTTCGAATCGCCGTAGGCTACGGACTCACCGCTCTTTTGGTAGGACGACTCTTGTGCGCCAACATCTTTCGCCTTGTCGATGTCGCGCCGCAGTACGCCGTCTTGCCCGCTGCCATTGTCGACTTTCACCACTTCGTCCTTGCCGCAGCCTGTCACGAGCAAAGAGGCGGCCAGGAAGGCGAGCAGCAGGAGCTTGAAACGCATGGAAAAGATATTCCACATTCGCGCCTCCTGCCACGATCCTGTGATACAGTGATGAGCAAATATCCCACTGGGGGCTCTCTCGATGAATCGTTGGCTTTGTTGGATTTCGGTGGCTGCACTCGGAGCAGCCGCCATGGCTTTCGGGGAGAAATCAATCGTCGCGCGCGGAGGGCATTCTGGTGTCGAACATGGAATTGGCTCGCTGCTGATCGACATCCACAAGGGTCGACAGGCCTACGGAACGATGCAGTATGCCGCCGAAGACCATGCAGCCCGATATCCCGAAACGATCGTCAAGATGACGACGCTGACCGACGTCCAGTTCAAAGGATGGCGGGCGGACTTCTCGGGCACCGGGACGTTCAACGATACAGCCGTCCAAATCAAGGCGTCCGTTCAGGACGGCAACCAGGTCGGACGGCCGGACAGCTTTTCGATTACATGCATCAACTCAGCCGGCGACGTCGTTTTTGCCGAAGCGGCTGACCTCCAGACTGGCGATATCGCCATCAATGGGAATTAGGTAACAGCCATGAAACGCACTCTATTGATCCTCTCTTCGATCGCTTGTGCCTCCGTCTCGATGGCTCAATATCAGCGGGACGGAATTCGGCTGTGCAGGCAGATCGATCTGCCGCAGTTCACGGGCAGCCCGACCGGCGGCAGCGGCTGCTCTGGTTACGTTTCACCCTCAGGCCGCGAGTACGTGGTGATGGGGCTCCGCAATGGCACCTCGATCGTCGATGTCACCAACCCGGACGCGTCGTTCGAAGTTGGCCACGTCGACGGTCCAGCTTCGATTTGGCATGAATCTGTGGTCGCGGGCCACTATGCCTATTGCGTCACGGAGGCGGGCGGCGGCATGCAGATTATCGATCTGAGCAATGTCGATAACGGCATCGTTGGTCCAACCACTGTCTATACCGGCAATGGGCTCAGCACCGTACATACGATCGAAACGAACTCCCATTATCTATATCTGAACGGCTCGAACCGCAACTTCTGCATTCTTGATATCGCGAACCCTACGGCTCCTGTGGAGGTTGCACGCTGGACAACGAGGTATGTCCATGACAGCGTCATCGTTACCCACACGAGCGGTCCGTATGCCGGCCACGAAATCGCCTATCTCTGCTGTGGCGGATCGGGAGTCACCATCGTGGACGTCACGGACAAGAACAACCTCGTCACGCTTGGCTCGACGTCGTACGTTACGAACGGGTACTGCCACAGCGGCTCGCTGACGCCAGATTATCGCTACTTCTTGGTCAACGACGAGTTCGACGAAGGGAATGCCGTCGTGACCGACACGACGACGCACGTGATCGACGTCTCCAATCTGTCGAACATCTTCCAGACGACGATGTTCATCAATCCGATCGGAGTGATCGATCACAATTCAGTGTTGAAGGACGGATTCTTGAACCTGGCCGCTTACCGTGGCGGATTAAGAGTCTATAACGCTTCTAATCCGACCTCCATGTCGGAAAATGGCTATTTCGACACTTATCCGTCTGGTCAGGGATTCAGCTACGACGGAGCCTGGGGGACGTTCGTGTTTCCCAGCGGTACGACTGCCATTGCGGACATCAATCGCGGGTTGTTCGTCGTCGATCCGTCAGAAGCTCGGAATCAGGGCGCTCCACTGCGGGACCTCTCCTATCTCTCCGGAGCGAATGCCAGCGGGGGCCTCAAGGAACTCAAATTCGCCGACGGTTCGGCGATGATCACACTTTGGAACGAATCTTCGCAGAGCGCCGATCCGCTGATCGATCTCGTAGTTGGCTCAGAAACAACGCGATCGCCGGCGGCGTTCATCGACCTGACTTTGAAAGCCCATGTGTCGGGTGCCAGCGCTGCCTATTGCACGGTAAAGCTGAAGAACTGGACCACCGGGCAATTCACCTCGGTCGGCACCTTAAGGCTTGCTGCGAGCGACGGGACGTATCAAATCACCGGAATCGCGGCGGCGCCTTATGTCAGCACGAACTCGTCCACCCTGGGTCGAATCGAGGTGGAACTGGTCGCTGCTCCGAAAGGGCTTAGCGATATCGCCTCTCTGGCGCTGGTGACGGACCAGCTCAAAGTGAGCGTGCGCAAGAACTGATCGATCGCCCCGATAAGGGGTGTTGGTTTCAACGTAGAATAGTTCGATGCCCCGCAGCCCTGGAGATCGGATATTCGGGATCGAGACGGAGTACGGGTGTCTGGTTGCGGACGAGCAGCTGGGGACACCGGAGGGGATCGTCGAGGCGATCAAAGACTATCTCTTCTATGACCTAAAGATCGGGGCGTTGGACCTTCATGCGCGGGACGAGGTCTTCGAACCAGCGCAGTCGGGTGGTTTCCTCGTCAACGGGGGCAGGCTGTACATCGACGCTGTGGGGTCGCATCTAGAGTATGCGACGGCTGAATGCACTCGGCTTATTGACGTTGTGGCAAACGACCGCGGGGGCCAGCGCCTGATCGTCCGGGCAATTCGCGAGATGGGATTGGAGGACGTGGTCAGCGTATACAACAACAGCG
>JAYROD010000444.1:0-5516 GCA_041911835.1 Fimbriimonadaceae bacterium
ATTCGCCGAATTCCAGGTGAGTTTTTGAGTTGAGAACCCCTTGATTCCGCAGTGCGCCAGGATGGATGGCAATGCATAAGGGAAGCCGAAACAGTCCGGAAGCATGTATTCCTGGCTGGTCACTCCAAATTCGCGCTTGAAATAGTGGTTTCCATAGAGCACGTGCCGGATCAGCGACTCGCCCGAAGGAACGTTTGCGTCGTTTTCGTCGACCGATGAGCCGCACGGGAACCATCGACCTGCTTTGATGTACTCCCGAAGCTTCTCGTAATCCGCAGGGTAGTACTCCTTCATCATCTCGTAGCGGCGGGAGCCGCTGAAGTTGAAGACATAGCTCGGAAACTTCTCGAAAAGGTCGAAGTTCTTGTGGAGCGTGTTGGCTATGAATTCGCGAATGACCTGCGGATAGGCCCAGCGCCACTGGGTGTCGAGGTGCGCATAAGGCACAACGAACATGGTGTTGCCTTTGGAGAGGTCACGGACGCTTCCCGGCGGATCGAATCGCGGTTGTGCTGCCGCCTTCAGTGGGCAGAAGCCAAAGGCGATGGCGATCGCCGCCAAGCCGAGTTGAAAGGAGCGATGGAGGTCGGTCATGATGGGGCCGCCCCTATTTTATCAAGCTGGGAAGTCTGGCGGTTAACCCAAAGCGAAAATTCTGGTGGAGGCGGCGAGAATTGAACTCGCTTCCAAAACTGTCGCCCCCAAAGCCACCACGAGCGTCTCCCCAGTCCTATTGTCGGCGGCGATCTTGCCCGGGGTCGGCCAATCACGCGCTTAGTTCGGTTGTTTTAGGCTAGATCGCTACGAACAGAAGCTCACCAGACGATCCTGATTTAGTTACACCGGATACGATCCCTACAGGCTCGAGACCGTCCGACGCGCAGGCTTAATTAAGCTGCGTAGGCGTAATTGTTATTCGCAACTACAGTTTTGCCGCTTTTTACGAGGCCAACGGCGCCTCGGCTCGCAACCTTGAGTCGAACCAGCTCTGTCGAACCCGTTCGCCCCCACTTGCACATTCAGTATAGACCTCTTTGATCGTGGGTTCGGTTCCAAGGGCCCAAAGGAACGGGAAGTTCGATCGAGCAAGGCTTAGCCTCGCGCGATCCAGAGAATCTTATCGATTCGATGGGACCACGAGACGCCGATGGTCGACCCCATCGCCTTGGCCTTGACTCTCACCTTCACGTCATGAGTCGTGGGATCGACGAAGCGGCTGGGCCGATCCGTGACATGGAGTTGCACCGTTTGGTCCGTCGTCGAAAGGATGCGGGAATCGATCTGCTCGAAGGTTTGCGCCTCATAGTCGTACATCTCGACCGCTTGAAGGATATTGGAAATCGAAGCTGCCGATTCGACTATGATGTCCATCTGCGAGAGGTTACTGACCGGACAGTGCGTTCGTATCACTAACTGAACGGTCGGCAAGAACAGGAGTCGGCTCTTTATGTCGTCGCTCTGGACCAGCACATAGTCGTCATCACTATGTTGAAGTGAATATACGGTTCCGCTGAGCAGCCTTCCGCGCTCCACCGCGAAGCCTTCGGCGTCGATCTTAGCGCTGTCGGCGATTTGCATGTAGTCGAGCACGGAACCGTAGTCCCCCGGCTCTGATCCGGCGAAACGAAGTGTCTGCGTTGGAGCGGTGGCTACGAAGAAGTCCGAGCCATACATCCCCCAGACGTAGTCGCTGGTCGGTAGCGTCGGGGGCATTACTTCTTCGCCGTCGAGTAGGACGCGGATCGGGTCCGCTCCGGTCAAATTCAATGCCGTGCTTCTCGCCATCGCGAAGGTTACTCGGTAGCGCTTGCCGACTACGAGCCCGGTAACCGTCTGAGAGATCGAGCCCAAAGAGCGGATGACTCCGTATTGGGATCCGTCGTAGGCTGTCGAACTCCATGCCGATGCCCCATTCGCAATCCCGGAATCAAGGTCGAAGAGCCACCCGGGCGAATTCGGGTCCAACTCGAACGCCCCTGGAGCCAACTGCGGGAGCTCGAAACTCGCATTTGCAAAGCTCTGTGCAAAGGCGCATGAGACGCTGCATATGAGCGCTATCGGTATGAGGAGGAATTTGTTCATCGCAGAACCAGGAATGAAAACGCCTCTCGCGCAGAGCGTGAGAGGCGTTTGAGTAGACAGTAAACCGCTTGGTTTACTTGCGTCGGCGTCGCATGGCTGCGAGAGCCAAGCCGCCGAGGCCGAGAGCGACAAACGTTCCGGGCTCGGGGACGGCCTGAGTCGTCATCCGAATTCGGTCGAACGTCGTGGTGTCGCCACCAGCCCAGTCGTTGGCCGTAAACGTCCACTGGCCCGCCTGCCATCCACCCAGGCTGGCAAGAGTGCCGCCCGAAGGAGCGTAGTTAATGCCAGAGACGGCGCTATTGAGGTCGCCGGCTGTGCTGAGCGCGGTCCCACCATCCTGGAAGAAGCAGGTGATGAAATCCGAGCTGCCGTCTTCGTGATTGTACAGAACCAGCGAAGTGCTTCCCATGCTTCCAGGAGCCGTGAGCGTGATAGCAAGGTCAGAGCGCCATGTGTGCTGTGGGTTGCAGAAGATATCGAACTGAACGATCGTTCCGCCAGCGTCGAGGCCGGTGGGGGTGAAGTTCCAGTTCAAGGTCATGTTGTCGCCAAGCGCCCAACCGAGTCCGGTACCGGAATCCCACGTAGCGGCCTGCGAAGCTCCGGCAACTGCAACAAGTGCCAAAATAGAAAGTTTCTTCATATACTGCATCCTCTCCAAAAAATTGGATTGACATCGCCAAACGCAGAGATCTCCACAAATCCCGTGATTCAGCGATATCAACCAACTATACAACAGAAACCGCAATTTGTCAAAGTTTCTTATCACGACTGGTATTTGTGCGAGTGGGTTTTTGCTCGGATCGGGCGATTCGATGAACCGGAAGGGGCGACAGTAGGGGCGTTGCGCTACAAACAATGGTGATTTCGTGCCGATAGGCCGACAAAAGTAATCGAAGCCCCCTCTTGCGAAGGGGCTTCGATTTTTGTTTTGAGTTCGACTGAATCTAGCTTATTTGCGTCGGCGCCGGGCGAGAGCCAGGCCGAGCGCACCAAGGCCAAACGCAGCGAATGTCGCAGGCTCAGGAACCGCGGCAGCCTGAACGCTGTTGTCGTCGTTCATGACGTAAGAAGCCGCTTCCCATCCTGTGATCTCGAATCGGGTCACAGCGGAAGTCGCGACAGCTGTCAGGCTGTACTGAGTGTATGCGCCAACGGTTGCGGAACTCGGGCCGATCTGAACGCCGCCCCAAGTGATCGACATCGTGCCGGTCGGCGTCGTGTCCATCTCTCGAGCCCAGAAGCTGGCCGTGTAGGATTGTCCCACGGTGGTAGCGACATCCTGATAGATGTCCGTCTGGTCGGCAGCGGACGTTGCGCCCATGTGGAGCGCAAATCCACCTGTGTTGGCTGGCCAAAGGGTGGACGACGCAGCAACGCCGGAGAAACCACCCGCATGCGCGACGGTCCAACCCGTCGTGTTTCCAAGCTCCCAGCCAGGATTCGTCAAGAGCTCCTGACCGAACGCGAACGACGCGCCCAGTGCAGCGAAAGCTACTAAAGTAAATTTCTTCATATCTGCATCCTCTCCAAAAAATTGGATCGTTATACGCAGAACGCCAAGCGCCTCACCCTAGCGCTGAGTCCAGCGACATAGACCTACTATACTGCAATTTCCTGCGAGTGTCAACAAAAAAATCAAGGCAGGTAATTCTGCTGGTGCATAGCGGGAACCTGGATCGTCTCCGAGCAAACACTACTCGATCAAGTGATCCAGCCCGATCACCAAGCCGTTCTGCTTCCAGACTTCGCGGATCGCCAGCTTGACCCCTTCGATAAAGCAGGTTCTGTCCATCGTATCGTGCCGAATCGTCAGGATCTCGCCGGGGCCACCGAAGAGCACCTGCTGATGAGCGACAAGGCCCGTCAGACGGACCGAATGGATACGCACGTTGCTGACGGCGCCTCCGCGCACCCCTTCCACCTTGACCATCTCCCGTACTCCAGCTTTCGGCGCTTCCGGCATGACGGCGCCGATCATTTCTGCCGTTCGTCGTGCCGTTCCCGAAGGGGCGTCCAGCTTGGCGTTATGATGCATCTCGACAATCTCCACATCCGGCATCCAACGGGCTGCCATTTGCGCGAACTTCATCATGAGTACGGCTCCGATGGCGAAGTTGGGGATCACCATCGCGGGCGTGCCGTGCTGGCCGCTGGCCCCGGCGATCTCCTTGAGGTCCGCTTGAGAGAGCCCGCTGGTGCCCACGACGGGGGCTACATTGCGATTGAGCGCCGAAACGGCATGGGCCGCTGCAGCGCCAGGATGCGTGAAGTCCAGAAGCACATGGGGTTTGCAGGCATCCAGGGTTGCGCCCAGCTTGTCTTCGATCACCAGGTCCGAATGGCGAGCGCCTGCGAGGTCTTTGAGCGCCTCACCGACGTGATCTCGGTCGACCGCTCCCACTAATTCGATGCCATCACAGAGGCTCAGCGCTCTCGCCATGACGACCCCCATCTTCCCCGCGGCGCCTGCCAGACAAACGCGAATGGGTTCATTTCCGTTCGGCTTCATTTCAGTCCCTCTCTTTCATAAGTCATTTCCCCTTTTGGGGCGATCGCCATCCGGATCGGCATCCCGTCATCTCCCAAGATGTATTTCGAGCCATTGGTGACGATGACGAGGTGCCCTTTGTATTTCTTTTTGCCGATGACGGCCGTCGCCGGGCCGACGTACTGCGAGTGCTTGAGCTGCCACTTGCCGTTGTTGTCTCCCACCGTCCAATAGCTCACCACCGTGCCCGGCTTGGGCTTGGTCTTGATGAACCAGAAAACGGAGGTGTCGGCTGTGCTCTTGCTGAGATCGATCTTGAGGTCGGATTTCGTGAGTTTGTTTTTGTCGAGCAGCGAGAACTTGCACAGTCCCGGCGAGTAGTCTTTCGTGACCACGCGCTTGCCGCCTCCTCGAAGGGGCTGCGAGTGGATGGCCTTTATCGGGTTGCCATTCTTGTCATATCGATCGTAGTCGTCCAGGGTGGCATTGGCGCCGGCCTGCGTGAAAGTGATCCAGGAGTGAACCTCGATGGATCCGTCCTTCTTGAGCGTTTTCTTGAGAACGCTGTGGCCGACGACGTCGCCATCCAGTTTCATCGTGTAGCGCGCCTCGATCGTCTTGTCGGCCGCGATTGTCGGCAATAGGAGTGGCGCAATCATGTTCAGCATCTGGGTTTCCTTTCGGGAGGGCTACTGTGCCCTCTCCATTCGCACGTTTCCAGTTTGAATCAAGATCGGGTCACCGGTGTCGTCGCTGTACGCGACCCCGTCCGTGCTCCTGATCATGTGAGCCGAAACGGTCTTGCCGCCGACGGCAACGGTGGTCTTGCCGATATAGACGCTCTCTGCAAGCGACCACCGAGCCCCCGACACATCGAATCGGTAATGGGTGACCTTAGCGTTCTGCTTCGGCTTGTCCCGGATGAGCCAGAACTCGCTGA
>JAYROD010000445.1:0-2546 GCA_041911835.1 Fimbriimonadaceae bacterium
ACGAACATCAAGCATCCGGAGCGGTATTCGTCGGCCGCAGAAGAACTGGGTTCAGGCCTTCGACCTTCGATCCTCGACCCTCGACCTTCGCTATGGTGCGATTTCGAAACCCTTGACGACGCAACCCGGAAGTTGGAGCGCGTAATGATGGGCATTCGGTTAAGAGAAGGGCTCTCCACACTTGATTTGGATCCGGTATCCATTAACCGTTTGGTAGGACGAGGTTGGATCGACTCCAGTTCAGACCATATCTCATTGACCCCCGCCGGAAGGCACTTTTGCAGCGAAGTGGCGCTCGAATTGGCCTGAATTGAGATAATCTCAATTGGTGACCAAAGCAGAGTTGCTTCGAAAGATTCAAGAACACTCGGCAAGGCTCGTCGAATTCGACGTCGAGCAGCTCCTGCTCTTTGGTTCTACCGCCAGGGACGATGCAACTCCTTCGAGCGACATCGATCTGTTGGTGGAATTTCGGGGAAAGCCGACGTTCAGGAACTTCATGGGGCTGAAGGAGTTCCTTGAAGAGACGATCGGGCAGAAGGTGGACTTGGTCACGCGGGGCGCGCTGCGAGAGTCGCTTCTTCGAAAGATTGAACTCGAGGCCCTTCGAGTTGCGTGAGCTTGAGGACATCCTCGACGACATTCTTTTGGCGTGCGGACGCGTCAACGAGTACTGCCAGAACCTGACCGAAGACGAGTTCATCGGCGACCCGAAGACGGTCGATGCGGTGATTCGGAATTTGGAGGTCATCGGGGAGGCCATCAAGCAGATTCCCGACCATGCTCGCAATGTTCATCCGGATATCCCCTGGAGAAAGATCGCCGGGCTGCGCGATATCCTGATTCATGCCTACTTCGGTGTCGATGTCCTCATCATTTGGAGCATTGCGTCAACTGAAATCAATCCTCTGGTTTCAGCCGTCAGCGAGATCAAAAACGGGCTCAAGGAGCTCTGAGTGGATCAACCCAAGTCCAAAATCGTCGAACCGCTTCAAGGGGCCCCGCCCGTCACCGGCTTCAAGCTGCGCATGTGGACCTACGACATCGCCCGCGAGCAATGTCCAACGCTCAACCACCTGCGCAGGTTCGCCGAGCTCACCGAGGAATCGGGCTACAACGCGCTCGGGCTTTATATGGAGCACCGCTTCGCGTTCGAGTGCACGCCCTGGGCGCATGGGGTCGGCTGCGTCACGCCGGAGATGGTGCGGACCCTGCAGTCCGAGTTTCCCCGGATCCAATTCATCCCGTTTTTGAACCTGCTGGGGCATTGCGAGGGGTTCCTCTACACGGAGCAAGGAAAGCGATATCGGGAAGAGCAGTTCAAGGGCCTGCAGGCGTGTCCTTCTAATCCGGCATTTGTCGATTTGTGCGGGAAGATGGTCGATGAAGCGATGGCGATCTTTCAGTCCGACTTGATTCACCTTGGTGGTGACGAAACGAAGCAATTGGGAACCTGTCCAGAATGCCAATCCCGAATGGGGGCGAAATTCAGCGGATCCGACGATCCAAAGGCTGAACTGTACGGTTCGCACTTCGGTCCACTATGCCATCGAGTGGTGGAGGAGGGTCGGCGGCCAGCGATTTGGGGGGACATGCTCCTCGAACACCCCGCGGCGAGCGACCTTATTCCTAAGGAGACCCTGATCTTCGACTGGCAATACCGATCCGGCCTAAGGGAATCTGCTCCGAAGCTTCTTGCGATGGGATACAAGGTCGTCGGGTGTCCGACCTTGCATACTTACAACGCCGCTTGGATGCATATCCCGGAATCGGAGTGGAACGTCCAGACGATTGCCCGTGACGCCGCCGAGATGGACCTGTATGGTGTCTGCGTTACGACCTGGGAATGCGCCCTATTCGGGTCCTATGACACCCTAATACCCGCGATCCGATCTGCGGCGGCCGTCATTGAGAGCCCGCTGGAAATTCCCTTTTGGGAAGCAGGAGTCAAGATTCTCGAAGGCTACACCGCTGAATCCAAGGACCATGTGAAGTGGGCCGTCCTCATGGGGCACCTCCTACAAAGCGCAGGCGGCGTCTTCGCCTTCAGCGGTATCCGCAACTCACTTAAATGCCGCTTTTTGCTTTACGGCAACCCATTTCTCCTTTGGATGCACCACGCCGACGAGCTTTGCGGCGCTAGCGGCGACGTCGCACTCGAGATCCTCGAACAGGCTCTCGCCGTCGCCCCGGGACAAGCAGAACAGGGCATTTCCCAGTTCGTCAAATCCGCCATCGAGTTCGTCCGTCTCGCCGAAGAAGCCCGCATCGACTACGCCGACGGCGACTTCGTCGGGGCCATCGCCAAGCTCGCTCCCACCCGAATGATATTCGAGGACCTGGCAAAGATCGCTCGGCGAACCCATGAGCGCATTGGTGGCTCGCTTGCCGACGTCGAGCGCTGCCGCGTCGCCAGGGAGCATGTCGAGAAGGTGCTGGTCCGAATCCGCAAGTTCGGCGAGTTCCATCTTCATGGCCAGCACACGTAAGAGATGGTCGCGTGTAATCATGCCCACAAGACGGTTACCGTCCACGACCGGCACCTG
>JAYROD010000446.1:0-1737 GCA_041911835.1 Fimbriimonadaceae bacterium
CCCTCGGGGTGCCCGTGATCCCGGTTATCGCCCATAAAGGGGTTGGTCTCGACGCCCTCAAACGTGCGATTCAAGAGAACCTCGACGCTCCCCAAGTCCCGTCGATCGATTTTCACCAGCTTAACCTGATCGAGGGCCAGGTTGACCTGCTCTTGGAGCGGTTGGCTCGAAACGGCTTCGACGCTTCCCGCGCTGAAGTGCGCGAGGGACTGGCCGATCCAGATTCAGATCTGCTGGTCGCTCTGCGGGATATGCCCGAGCTTGTTGAGGCGTTCGCCGATTCGCGATCGGCTCTCAAAGAACAAGGCCTCGAACCGGCTTGCGTCGACGTCAAAACTCGATATGATTGGGCAGCCAGGGTCACGCGCAGCGTAGTGGGGGACTCGGCGAACCCGCGGAAGCGTCGGCGAGACAAGATCGACGCCGTCCTGACCAATCGTGTCTTCGGATTGATCATTTTTGTGGCGATCATGTATGTCGTCTTTCAGTCGATATACACGCTGGCCCAACCCGTCATGAACGGCATCGGATGGGTCTTCAATCGGCTGGGAGACCTCATCGGGCGGTGGCTGGAAGGCGTGCCGGTTATTAAATCCCTCGTGGTGGACGGGCTGATCGCGGGCGTGGGCGCCGTGACGACGTTCCTCCCGCAGATCATGATTCTCTTCTTCTTCATCTCGATGCTAGAGGGAACCGGTTACTTGGCGAGGGCGGCGTTTCTCATGGACAAGCTCCTCGGATGGTGCGGGCTGAGCGGTAGGGCGTTCATTCCCCTGCTCTCGAGTTTCGCTTGCGCCATCCCAGGAATCATGGCCGCACGAGTAATGCCCGACCCAAAGAGCCGCCTGGCCACCATCCTCATTTCGCCGCTCATGAGCTGCAGCGCCAGACTGCCTGTCTACATTCTGCTGATCGGCGTTTTCATCGAGCCCAGCTATGGGCCGTTTTGGGCGGGTTTCGCTCTCTTCGCGATGCACTTCGTAGGGCTGCTCGTCGCAATTCCTGTCGTGTTCTTCCTCAATAAGGGGGTCATCAAAGGCCCTCGGCTCCCGTTCTTGCTCGAGCTCCCGCCCTACCAAATGCCCAAATGGAAGGATGTCTGGTTTACGATGTATTCGCGCGGCAAGGTGTTTCTCCACACCGCCGGCACGATCATCGTGGTGCTCAGCGTGATCATTTGGGCGCTGCTCTACTTCCCTAGGAGCCAAGAGGCCGAAGCGCAGTTCAGGGCCGAATACGCCCAGCAAACGTCTGAACTGCGTGCCAAGATCACGGAGGACGGTTTCGTCCAAGAGCGGCAAGTCGAGCATTCCTATCTCGGGCAATTCGGCCGCAGCGTCGAGCCAGTGATGCGCCCGGCTGGATTCGATTGGCGCATTTCCACGGCGATTCTCGCCGCATTTCCGGCGAGAGAAGTAGTCGTTTCATCCCTTGGGATCATCTTCAGCCTCGGCGGACAGGTCGACGAGTCTAGCGGAGGCCTCAAGACGGCTGTGAGGAATGCCCGCTGGCCCGACGGCACGCCGCTCTTGACGCCTTGGACCGCAGTGGGTCTCATGGTCTTCTTTGCCTTGTGCTGCCAGTGCATGGCGACCCTGGCGACCGTCAAGCGCGAGACGAACTCGTGGAAATGGCCGCTATTCATGTTCACGTACATGACCTCGCTGGCCTACCTCGCTGCCGTAGGGATCAATCAACTCAGCAAATTATTCTGATGGCCTGGGCGCGGGCCGGGTC
>JAYROD010000447.1:0-4431 GCA_041911835.1 Fimbriimonadaceae bacterium
CAAGCGATGATAAGGGAAAACTACGTGCGCAGAAGAGCTGATCTTCAGCTCGCCGAGGTTGGGCTGCTGGGCGCGGGTACGGTCGAGCTCATCCAGAAGGCTCTTCGGATCGACGACCATGCCGCTGCCGAGGATCGAGACCGAGCCGGGGTGCAGGATGCCAGCCGGGAGGAGCGAGAACTTGAATTCCTTGTCCCCAACGATCACGGTATGGCCGGCATTGTTGCCCCCGCTGTAGCGGACCACGAACCGGGCCTCGCCGCCCAGCACATCCACGATCTTTCCTTTTGCTTCGTCGCCCCATTGAGCGCCGACAATGACCAGAGTAGGCATGTTCTTCTTCCTCCTCGTCGAGGAGCCAACAAAAAAACCGGCTGGTTCCTCGCGCCGTCGAGGATCCGCCGGCTCCTGAAAGCCGTTGAGCCTTATCTCAACCGGGGAGATTATACACGAACAAGCCCTCCCTTCTGCGAATCTAGTGCGTGGGGAGGGATAGCAAGTGGAGGAGCACTATCCTTTGGAAATCTGGCCCTTATTCGCCTTAAGCCATTGGTCGAAATTCTGCACCGATGGGTTGAGCTGCTTGGTCAGGTTCACATCTCGCAGCGTGCGAAACTCGTCCGCATAGTCGCGATAGAACTGAAACATGTTGCCGAGGTCGTCGGCGCCGGGGAAGCCAAGCGCTCGGTAGACAGCAGGATCGATGGAGTTGAATACAACCTTCTCCCCGAGCGCCTCGCTGAAAGCAGCAGCGAATTCTTCGCCGGTGTTGTAGTCTCCAGCGACGCCAACATACTTGCCCACCAACGATGGTCCGGCCTTGAAGACGCCGTAAGCCGTCTTGCCGATGTCCTCAGAGGCGACGCCGGCCATGGCGGTATCACCGATCGGAAATGTGATCGCCAACGTACCGTCGGGTCCACGCTGGGGCCCCGAGCCAAAGTGAATGAAGTTATCCCAATAAAACGAAGCGCGTAGGAAGGTCACTGGCAAGCCCAGATCGGTGAAGAAATGGTCGCTCGCCCCTTTGCCGTCGAAGTGCGGCACCTTGTATTTGTCGCGCAAGGTTGGCATGCGGTCGTCATCCAAAGGATAAAAGTCGCGCGTATCTTCGAGTGTCGACCAGACGACGTGCTGGACCCCTGACTTCTTGCAAGCCTCGGCGAAGTTCTTCGCTTGCTCTTGCTCCTTTTCTGGTGAATAGTGCTCCCAAAAATTGGTCACGCAATACGCGCCGTAAGCCCCTTCGAGCGCTCTGGCAATGCTGGCTTCGTCGTCGAGATTGGCCTGCACCACCTCCGCTCCCAATGCCGCCAGCGCCTTGGCTTTTTCCGAATTGGGGTCCCTAGTCACTGCTCGCGCCTTGAATTCCCCGCTCGGGTCATTGAGAATCGCGCGGACGAGTCCGCCCCCCTGGGCGCCTGTCGCGCCGAAAACTGTGATGATCTTTGGTGTCATAGATGCCGAGTTCTACGAGACCACCCTGCCAGGAGTCAGCTATTCGGGCAGGCGATGGCCCAACTTTTCCTTCTTGGTTTGAAGATACTTTTCGTTGTGCTCGGTCGGCTGTGCCAAGAGCGGCACGCGCTCGACGATCTCCAGCCCGTAGCCCTGCAACCCGGCTCGCTTGGAAGGGTTGTTGGTCATCAGCTTGAGCTTGCGAATCCCGAGGTCGGCGAGCACTTGCGCTCCCAATCCGTAATCTCGATAGTCGGCCCTGAATCCCAGCGCTTCATTCGCCTCTACGGTGTCGAGCCCTTTGTCTTGAAGCTCGTAGGCGCGGAGTTTGTTGAGAATGCCGATCCCTCTTCCCTCTTGCGCGATGTAGAGCACGACGCCCCGACCCTCCGCTTCGATCATCTTGAGCGCCATCTCGAGTTGGTCACCGCAATCGCATCTGAGGGAACCGAGGATGTCACCAGTCAAGCAGCTCGAATGAACTCGAACCAGCACCGGCTCTTCAGTGCAGACGTCACCCTTCACGATGGCAATGTAGGGGTGAGCCTCGACGGTCGGCTCATACGCAAAAATCGTGAAGTCACCGAACTTTGTAGGAAAGGCTATGGGGCCGGCGATTCGCTTGACAAGGTGCTCGGTCCGCCGTCGATAAGCAATGAGATCGGCGATCGTGATGATCTTCAGCCCGTGCTTTTCAGCAAAAGGGATCAAGCGTTCCATCCGCGTCGTCGAGCCGTCGTCTTTGAGGATCTCGCATCCGACACCGACCGGCTTGAACCCTGCGAGCACGCAGAGATCGACGATCGCTTCCGTGTGTCCCGCCCTCTTGAGAACGCCTCCCTGCTCTGCCCGCAAAGGGATAATGTGCCCCGGCCTCGCGAGGTCCTCGGGCTTTGACTGATCATCGACGAAAACCTCGACGGTTTTGGCTCGGTCAAATGCTGAGACTCCGGTGGTCGTCCCTTTCAAGGCATCGACCATTTCGGCCATCGCCGTACCATGACGGGCCGTGTTCTGCTTGGTCATCATTGGGATTCCCAACTCCCGCAGGCGTTCTGCCGTCGTCGGGATGAAGGGCACTCCGCGACCATGGGTGATCATGAAATTCATCGCTTCCGGCGTGCATGTCTCACCCGGCATGACAAGGTCACCCTCGTTTTCTCGGTCGGGGTCATCGACAACGACGACCATTTTTCCGGCCTTCAAGTCATCCAAGGCTTCGGGAATCGTTGAGAATTCCATGTATAGGTGTATTCTACGCGAGCTTGAGCCTCCGCCTCCGCCTCTCACATCCGTGGGACCCACTGATTGAATTTCTCAAGGCTTTTCGGCGCCTCGATACCGTATAATCATTGAAACCCCACAACGGTTTTTGCGCGCGTAGGCTGCGAACGCGTGCCCCGCAGGGTTTGGAGCGAGTGGGCTATGGCAAAGTACATTTTTGTGACGGGCGGCGTCGTGAGTTCCATCGGGAAAGGAATCACCACCGCCAGTCTCGGAAGGCTCCTCCGCAATCGCGGCTTCACCGTCGCTCCCTTGAAGCTCGACCCCTATATTAACGTCGATGCCGGCACCATGAACCCGTTTCAGCACGGCGAGGTCTTCGTCACGGATGACGGCGCGGAAACCGACCTCGACTTGGGCCATTACGAGCGGTTTATGGACGTCAATTGTTCGGCAGGCAGTTCCGTGACGACCGGCAAAGTCTATCAAAGCGTGATCCAAGCCGAGAGGCGGGGAGACTATCTGGGAGCCACCGTGCAGGTCATCCCCCACGTCACAAACGAGATAAAGGACCGTATCAAGTCGCTTGCCAAGGAGCAGGAAGCCGACATCGTCATCGCCGAGATCGGCGGGACGGTCGGCGACATCGAGAGCCTCCCATTCCTGGAAGCAATCCGCCAGATGCGCAAGGACGTGGGCTACGAGAACACCATGTACGTTCACGTGACCCTCATCCCACAAGTGGGGCCGTGGCACGAAGTCAAAACCAAACCCACCCAGCATAGCGTCATCAAGCTGAGAGAGATCGGCATCACACCCGACGTCCTCGTCTGTAGGACCGAAGTGCCGCTCTCAGATGACGTCAAAGAGAAGCTCAGCCTATTCTGCGACGTCCCGTCCCGGGCCGTCGTGGAATCGATGAACGTGGAGACCATCTACGACGTCCCGCTGAAATACGAGGAAGCGGGCTTGGGCGACTTCGTGAGCGAGCGGCTCGGACTTGAAGAGCGAAAGGCCAACCTCAACGAGTGGAAGTCACTCGTCGAAACCCTCAAGCACCCCAAGAAGAGCTGTCGGATCGCCGTTGTCGGCAAGTACACCTCAAACGGAGATGCCTACAAGTCGATCAACGAATCTCTCATCCATGCCGGCATTCCGAATGACACTCGCGTATCCGTCACGTGGATCGAGAGCGACAGCCTGGAAAACGGACGGCCACCGGAGGAGTTTCTGAGCGAGGTCGACGGGCTCGTCGTGGCGCCGGGTTTCGGGGGACGAGGCATCGAGGGGAAAATCGAGGCGATCCGCTATGCTAGAGAGTCGGGCCTGCCGTTCTTGGGGATCTGTCTCGGACTTCAGATGGCCGTCATCGAATTCGCTCGAAATGTGTGTGGACTGGACGGGGCCAACAGCGAGGAGATGCTCGAGCATCCGCCCTATCCGGTTATCCACCTCCTTCCGGAACAAAAGGACATTACCGACAAGGGCGCAAGCATGCGGCTTGGCTCGTGGCCATGCAATCTCGTTGCAGGGACCCTGGCCGCCAAGCTATATGGGGGCACCAAGGTCGCGGAGCGCCACCGCCATCGCTATGAGGTCAATAACGATTTCCGCGAGAAACTAGGGGAGCATGGGATGGTCATCAGCGGCGTCTCGCCGGATTACCGGCTGGTAGAAATGATAGAAATTCCCGGACACCCATTCTTCATTGGAACCCAGGCTCATCCAGAGTTCCGATCTAGGCCTAAC
>JAYROD010000448.1:0-3255 GCA_041911835.1 Fimbriimonadaceae bacterium
CCTGGGGCACGAGACTTGTAAACGTCTGCATCCGGCTGCATGTTGATCGAATCCATGTGGCCGCCCATGATGATTCGGCGATCATCAGTGCCTGGAAGTACGGCAACCACTTGGACGACTTGCTTATCCTCAGGAACTCGCCTGCCCTTCTCAACCTGGTATTTCATCAGTTCGACTTGCAGCCCCGGAATCATTCGATATTGATCCGCCATCCAATTGGCGGCTTCAATCAATTCGGGTGTGTTCGTATTCCGTGTGTTGAACGCAGCGAGATGCTCGACGGTCTCGCGAATTCGCTTTGGATCGACTTCGCTCAACAACGAAGCCAAATCCGGTCCGCTCGAATGAGAAATCGCCATCAAAATTGCCGCCACAAGCATGGTCCATTATGGACCTGAGATTATTCGAGAGGGTCCGTTTCGAGGTCGATATTCCGTTGAACGAACTCCCCTTTGTTCCCAAATCGGGACTCAGCCTCGATCGGATCGATGAGGACCTCACGCGGCCTGGGGCCGTCGCGCGGACCGACGATCCCGCGTTCCTCCATCAAATCGAGCAGTCGCGACGCACGCTGAAAACCAATGGCGAATCGTCGCTGAATCATCGAAGTGCTGGCCTGCCCGCGATCGACCACCCATCGGACGGTTTCCTCCCAAAGGGGATCGGATTCTTGCGAAGCCATCTCCGCCTCGCGGTCCGCAATGGCCACTTGGACCGGATTGAGCACGTAGTGAGGCTTTTCCTGGGCCTTCCAAAAAGAACAGATGCTCTCGATCTCCTTTTCGCTGACATAGCAGCCCTGGATACGCACGGCCTTGCTCGCGTCGATCGGCAGGAAGAGCATGTCGCCCTTGCCGACAAGTCTCTCGGCGCCACCTTGGTCCAGAATCGTCCTCGAGTCCACTTGCGAAGACACGGAGAACGCGATCCTCGAGGCGATGTTCGCCTTGATGGTGCCGGTGATGACGTCCACGCTGGGCCGTTGGGTCGCGATCACCAGGTGGATGCCCGTTGCGCGAGCCAACTGGGCGAGCCTGCATATCGAGGTCTCGACTTCCGCCGCGGCTTGGATCATCAGGTCCGCCAATTCGTCGATGACGACGACGATGTAAGGCAGTTTCTCTTGAAACGTCGCTTTTTCGTTCCATCCATCGATATTTCGGACTCCCCGTTCGGAGAATAGGTCATACCGCTTGTCCATCTCCCGCCAAACGGCCCGCAAGACGCCTGGTGCGTCCTTGACGTCCTTGACGACCGGGCACATGAGATGCGGGACACCCTCAAAGAGGGAGAGCTCGACACGCTTGGGATCGATCAGCACGAGCCTGACCTCCTTCGGCGTGTTTCGGACGAGTAAAGAAGTGATAACGGTTGCCAAACCGATCGACTTGCCGCTGTTGGTGGCTCCTCCGATAAGCAAGTGCGGCATCTTGGTGAGGTCGGCATATTTGTTGACGCCGCTGACGTCTTGCCCCAGTGCGACGATGAGTCGTGACGGATGTGAGAGAAACTCCTTGGAATCGCATACCTCGCGAAGTGTGACGGTAGTTGGGAGCGCGTTAGGTACCTCGACGCCGATTGCCGCCTTTCCAGGAATGGGCGCTTCCACCCGTACGTGACTGGCTGCCAGATTCATCGCGATGTTGTCTGCGAGGGCGGTGATTCTTGCGACGCGAATGCCGGGCCCCAATTGAATCTCGTACCGGGTGATCGTCGGGCCAGTCGCTACCTCGACGACGTTGGCATCAATTCCAAATTCCTCAAGCGTGCTCTCAAGCGTTTCGATATTCCGCTGCATCTCTTGGGCAGTTCGCTTTGGCCGCTGCGCCGGCTCTTGAAGCAATCCAAGCGGAGGCAGTTTGTAGCCTTCTTTGGGCATGGGCTCATTCGATACGTCGAGCGAAATCGTGTGGTCGGTGATCTTTGGAAGCGACTTCGACCTTGCCACTTCCGGCTCAGATTCCGGCATCCGGACGACGGCAGCAGAGGTCTGTATTGGCTTGCGTTCCTTCTGGAGGGGCTTCTGCTGCGTGAGCTTATTCCGTTTGGATCGTTCGGCGAGGCTGGCAGCGAACGCACGCAGCGGGTCGTTCAGGCAAAGGATCAGCCCAATCATTCCGATCGCCCCAATCCCGATCAACTTCGCCGATCCCAAAAGCGCGCTCAAGCTCCAACCGACGATCGCACCCAGATAGCCACCCGAGCGCGAAACGATCTCCGGATCGAAAAAGTCGCCCCCTTGGCTCTGCGCGAATGCTCCAACGAGGGCGGAGAACATCAGGAGCACGCCCCAAGTGATCCGAGAAAGCTCGATATTCTTGCGACCGGCAAGCATGGCCACACCGATACCCAAGAACACGAAAGGAACGGCCCAGGCGCCACGCCCGAAAAGCAATTTGAAGAAACCGCTCAGCCCTTCACCGATCATCCCGGCGTTACCGAGAGCAAGTGAAATGGCCATCACGAGCGCGATCGCGATGAATACGACACCCACAATGTCGGTCGTCCGGTGGGAGCCGGAAGTCGTGCGGGCATGGGCAGGCGAACGGGTCGTTGTACGCATCCAGCAATCTCCAGACGGATCATCCTTGATCCGAGTTTTCAGTATAACCCCTGATTCCTGAACTCAGGGCCATTCACCGCCCAGCTCGCCCGACGCGAAAATGATGCTGCCCGGCCCTTTGCTGAGGTTGAGAAGGAGGCCGAGGCATGCCATACAGAGCCAAAGCGCCGTGCCGCCATAGCTGACAAATGGCAGCCAAAGGCCCACAACTGGCCCGATTTGGAGGTTCATTGCCAGATTGACGATCGTGTGAAACGCGAGAATGCTCACCGTTCCTGCTGCCAGCATTCTCGGATAGGGGTTGGTCGCTCGATACATCACGAGCCAGGCACGAAAGAAGAAGAACGCGAACGCCGCGAGCACTAGGGTGCAGCCGATCAGGCCGCCTTCTTCGCCGACGACCGTGAAGATGAAGTCCGTATTTTGCTCCGGAATGAAATGTCCTGCCTTTTGTTCTCCCTTGAGAAATCCCGCGCCTGAAACACCACCGACTCCGAACGCGATCCGGGCGCGGAGCTGTTGAAAATCCTTCCCTTGCTCGTCATTCGTGAACATCGCCTCGAGGCGATCTTTCTGGTAGGGCGCGAGGATGCCTGGAACCGTGAAGGAGATCGTGACCAGAGCCACAACCGCCGCAAACATCCCCAAGATGAATTTCCACGGCACGTTTGCGAAAATCGAGACTGCGAGCC
>JAYROD010000449.1:0-3703 GCA_041911835.1 Fimbriimonadaceae bacterium
CCAAGTCGCTTTTCGCCATTGGCCCCCGCCCCGGTCCCCCGTGCGAATGATCGGCGTTTTGAAGCGATCAGGCACATAGAAGATATGGGTCATCGACATGCCGCGCAGGCACCCGCGAGGGTTGTAGTCGTCGCAGGGGTAGTCGGCAGCGGGCTTGAGGTCGACGATGACATCGTCGACGACTGTGGCCAACCACCCGCAGGCTCCTGTGCAATTCGGGCTGTCGGTGGTGCGGACGACTTTCGCGGCGGTCGTCGGAGCTGTTGATCCGCTTCTTCCAGGTACTGAATAACGAGTTGCCATGGCTTCTCCGATTGGGATTGTTGACCCTGACGGGGGACCCTGCTATGACCGTCGTCATACGGTCAAAAAAACTTGGGATGTTCGCAGTTCAGGTTCAGCCGAGGCGGCCAAAGAACTCAACGAGCCTATTCAAACGGCTACAATGGACGAGGTCGACAATATTGGCGAAGCATCATGAATGAAGCTCCCGAAAAGCCCTCGGTGATCAGCATCCTCCGCTCAAGCACGCTGCTCAACGCATTAACGGAGCCTGAGGTCGAGTCGCTGAGGACCGTCTCCCGGCTCGTGTTCGCAGAACGTGGAGAACTCATCTGGTGGGACGGTTCGGATGTCGATTTCTTCGGGATCGCCGGGACCGGATTCGTCAAGATGGTTCGAAGCGACGCCGCTGGGACCGATACAACCATCGAACTCATGGGGCCCGGCCAGATTTTTGGGATGATGGGCACCATCACCGGAAGGGGCTGTCCATTGCATGCCGAAGCCATGACAGCCCTTTGGTACGTTCGAGTGCCGAAGCGCGATTTCATGCCGATCTATGAGCGAAACGTCGGCCTCAAAGATAGGCTTATCCGCAAGACCTCGATCCGGTACCAAGGGATGATCGATCTTTTCGGTCGCATGACGAGCGGTAGAGCCGACCAAAGGGTCGCCGCTATCCTAATGATTCTTGCGGAATCCTATGGCGAGCGCGTCGGGCGCAGGCTTCGGCTCGGCGTACCGCTCACCCGGCAGGAGATTGGAGAAATGGCCGGAACAACGACGGAAACGACCATCCGGGTCATGAGTAAGTGGCAAAAGGACGGGCTTATCACTACAGACAGCCACCACATCGTGATTCTCAACGAAGAAGCTCTGGCTCGCATACTCGGAAAGCTCGTATAAGCGATTGGTCGGGTTATGACATACGTCATAGCGCACGCGCTTAGGAACGACGAAACTCGGTGCTATGAGTACGAAGGGCACCGCAAATCGTGTTCTGGCGATGAACACGCTTGCCTTCACCGTGTGTTTTGCCGTCTGGACGATGTACGGCGTTCTCATCACGTTCCTCGTAGACAACCGCGCCATCGTCCTCGACAAGGCGCAGATCGGGTGGCTCATTGGAGTTCCAGTTCTGACGGGTTCCATCATGCGGCTGCCCGTTGGGATGCTGACGGATCGATTCGGGGGCAAGCCGGTCTACATCGGCGTGCTCCTGTTCTCGTCTATTTCGGCATACTTCACGAGCTACGCAAGCACGTATGAGCAGTTCCTTCTGTGCGGTTTGCTGTTCGGGATGAGCGGAGCTGCCTTTGCAGTGGGAATCGCCTATTCTTCGGTGTGGTTTCCCAAGGAACGACAAGGGCTGGCCCTGGGAATCTTTGGAGTTGGCAACGCCGGCGCCGCCGTTACGACTCTTTGTGCTCCGCTCATTCTGAAATCGCTTACGAACGGCGGGCAAAATCTCGAAGGTTGGCGCGATCTTCCCAAACTCTATGCGTTGGCCTTGCTGGCCATCGCGGTGGTTTTTGCCCTCACGACCACCAATAAGCGGGTGGAGGGCGGAGGCACCAAGACGGTTCGCCAAATGCTGCGCCCGCTCCGGGAAGTTCGGGTGTGGCGATTCGGCCTCTATTACTTCTTAGTGTTCGGTGCGTTCGTCGCGTTGGCTCAATGGTTGGTGCCGTACTACCTCAACGTCTACGGGATGAGCCTCGCGATGGCCGGCCTCTTGGCCTCCGTCTTCAGTCTCCCCAGCGGCGTCATCCGAGCTCTTGGCGGATGGGCCTCCGACAAGTTCGGAGCGCGGGCGACCATGTATTGGGTTCTTGGATCTTGCGCGGTGCTTTTCGCCCTGCTTATTGCTCCGCGGATGGACATCCGCTCTCCAGGGGAGGGCATCATGGCTGACAGAGCAGGGACTGTCACCTCCGTCGAGCCAGGGAAGGTCGTCGTCGATAGCAAGGCGTACGTTCTCAAAGAGAGGACGACGGAATCTTCCAAGCTCGAAGTTTCGGATAAGGACACGTTAATCCTCCCCTCGACCGAGGGCTGGCAAGAGCCAATCGTCGCCGTCGGACAAGCGGTTAAGAAGAAAGAACTCGTCGCCAGGGGTGTCACGCATCTGTATTTTCAGGCGAACGTGTGGGTTTTCACGGCGCTGGTTTTTGCCGTCGGCATCATGATGGGCGTGGGCAAAGCGGCGGTGTATAAGCACATTCCGGAGTACTTTCCGACCGACATCGGAGTTGTGGGAGGGCTAGTCGGCGTCATTGGCGGACTTGGGGGATTCTTCTTTCCCATCCTCTTCGGCATGATGCTCAAAGCAACTGGGCTTTGGACGTCGTGCTGGCTGCTTCTCGCAATCATCAGCGTGATCTGCTTGGTGTGGATGCACCTGGTCGTGCTTAAGATGTCAAAGAACACCAGAATCGAGTCGGTCGATTCTCTAAGCGCTGCCCCAACCGTCCCAGTATCAACGGACGTGACCTATGACGAGCGTCATGTCGCAACTGTGGGTATCGCTCAAAAATAGGTTCGTAGGAGAGATTTTAATGGCTACAACACTTGATCCAGTCCCGAACTCGGCCGATTCGCAAGGAGCCTTGGCAACTTGGCGACCGGAGGATGCCGAATTCTGGGACTCGACTGGCAAAAAGGTCGCCTGGCGATCGTTGTGGGTGACGACCTTTGGACTGATCCTCTCCTTTTCGACTTGGTTCATGGTCAGCGCGATCATGGTCAAGCTTACGGGGATTGGGTTCAAACTTGACAAGACTCAGGTGTTCTGGATCAACTCGATGCCTGGTCTTGCTGCAGGCACTTTGCGCATCATCCACACATTCCTCATCCCGATATACGGGACCCGGAAGACTGTGACCGTTTCCACATTCCTGCTCCTCATACCCTGCGTTGGCTGGGGCATGGCGATCATGAATCCCAACACGAGCTTTGAAACCTTTCTCGTGCTTGGCTTCCTAGCGGGACTCGGCGGGGGCAATTTCAGCTCCTTTATGCCGAGCACATCCCTGTTCTTCCCGAAGCGGCTGCAAGGGGCGGCGCTCGGATACCAAGCGGGTCTCGGCAACTTCGGCGTCAGCGTCGCGCAATTCGTCATTCCCGCGGTGCTTGGATTGGGGCTTGTCGGGGCCTCCGAGCACTTCGTCGAAAAGAAGAACGATGTCATCGTCAAACAATCGGACATTTATCTTCAGAACGCCGCACTCATTTGGATCCCGTTCATTCTCATCGCCGGTTTTATGGCTTGGTTCATGTTGCGCAGCGTTCCGGTGAAGGCGAATTTTCGAGAGCAGCTCGACATTTTCAAAGAAAAGCACACTTGGTATATGACGCTGCTCTACATCATGACCTTTGGATCGTTTAGCGGCTTTTCGGCGGTGTTTCCGCTCCTCATCAA
>JAYROD010000450.1:0-4549 GCA_041911835.1 Fimbriimonadaceae bacterium
GCGCACCTCCGCCTGGCCCCACCCCGGAAGCCATGGGCGGGGGGTCGCCCCGGCCGCGTTGGGTTGGGTTGCCGCTTGCGTGGCCTTTGTGTTTTTTTGTTGGGTGTTTTCCCCCGCCGTTGTGGGTGGTTATCTGGGGGTGGGCCAGCAGCAGCCGACCCGCGCGAACGGAAACGGACAACGAGCAAGAACCGGCATTCCTACAAACAACGGAGCCCCCGTCATCGCCCTTTGGCACGAACCCGACATGGTCGACCACCTTCCGCTGGAAGCCAGCCTCATGCTGAGCGGCCACAGCCACGGCGGCCAGTTCATCTCCCCCTGGGGATGGGCGCCAATGAAAACGCGCGGCGGCAAGAAATATGTCAGGGGGTTCTATCCCGACGCCCCGACCCCGATCTACGTCAGCCGAGGCCTCGGCACGACCGGCCCGCCCTCGCGGCTTTTCTGCCCGCCCGAAGTCACGATCCTGACGCTCGAGTCCGAACGCGATTGACCCCCCAACCGGACCAAACCCGAAACGCACCACGCGCCAACTGCGTCGAACAGATGGAGCCATGCTTGCAAACGTTCTGGCTTGGACACTGGCTGTTCTCTCGACGGCTGAGCAGCCGCCGGGCACCCGTCCCGATGCAATCTTCTTCTATGGAAATGTGTGGGACTCGAAGGAGTACCGACTCGGCAGGCCCGCATCTCGACTGTCCGATCTCCAAGCCGAAGCATGGATCGAAGCGCTCAAGAAACGAGGGATGGTCGGCGCAGTCGGGCAATTCGTGAGCGTCAAAAGCCTGATTGAGACTGCTACCGCAGACCGTGAAGCTCTGAAGAACAAGATCGTCGGGCCAAACACGAGCGATCGCCTGATAGGGCTCGCCGAAGCAATCGCTCGACGGGACAAATCTCTCCTCACGGTTCTCGAAGAGGCGGCGATCAAGGGCAACCCGAACGCTCTCTCAGCCGCAATCTTGATGGCGCCCGATCAGAGACGCTCATTTTGCCTGGAAGTTTTCAAGCGAGCTCAAGAGCAGAGCATCGCGAAGGACCAAGCGGCATTCGGCCTGCTCAGTCTTGGGGACACCCGAGGGGTCCATGCGTTGAGGAACGCCCAAGAAAATAAGAGGAGCTTCGGAAAGTCGACCGGAGCAGGGTGGTATTCCGATCCCATCCTCTCCTACTACTTTGTTCGCTATGCAGATGCGAAAAACGCAAAGCTGATAGCCTCAGACCTCAGCCGGGCGCATGATGAAATCCGATACTATTTCCCCACTTTGGCAAAACTCAAGCGCCCCGCCATCGACAAAGCGCTGCTCAGTTTCGCGAGCTCGAAGGACTTTCACTGGAGAAAATGGATTGCAATCGCCGCCAAGGAGCGAGCCGATTCCCCGGCGTACAGAAACACTCTCCTGAAGCTCGCTGGGGACCAGAACAAAGATGTTCGGGCTGCGTCTCTTTGGGCCTTGGGCAAGGGGCCGATGCCCGATCACATGACGCCGGCTGTTGATCCCGAACATTCACATCCAGAAGCGGTCGCTACTTCGAGCTGACGTCCTTCACGCACATGATCGCCGCGGCCTTCTCAGGATGATTTCGAGTCCACGCCCAATGGCAAAGCTGGCAGACGATCCCGCCCAGCGCCGCCGGCTTGATCTTGTGGTTGTGGTATTCGCCGCGCAGCTTCTTCGGCCCGTGCATGCCGATCACCTTGAATCCCAGCGCCTTCATCTCCGCCGCGTCCCAGCCTGAGAGATGCTCCTGCAGGTCGCCGTCATGGCTCTGCTGCGGGAGAAATCCGTTGGGCGTAAAGAGCAAGATCTTCTTCTTGGCGATCCGGCTGATGGCGTCGATAAATTTGTATCCGTCCTCCTTGGGCAGATGCTCGATCAAATCGAGCGCGACGACGCAGTCGAATTGATCCGGCTTGAAGAGCTTATCGAGGTCCTGCGCACTGCCCAAAATGAACTCTCGATTCGGGTATTTCTGGCGGGCTTCCTCGATGGCAAGCGCATAACCGTCGAGCCCGACGTACTGTCTGAACGGGACGAAGCGCGCGGGGGAATGGACTCCGCACCCGATGTCCAGGCAAGTCTCGCATCCTTCCAGCGCCTTGCGCATCTCCGACACGTACGATACGAACCCGACTTGCGGGAAGACCTGCCGGAAAAGCTGGAACTTGGTCGGGACCTTGGCCGAGGGTGCGTTCGCCATGATTGCGCTGTGCATTATGGACTCCGAGTTCAAAGTTCATGCCAGAAGCGGGCCGCAGGAGTTCATCCACTGGAGCGCGAACTTCAGTCCGCATTTGGATCCCGGACTTTCATGCCTCCGCCGCTCCTGCGGTGGAGGCCGTTCTCTTCGTTGCCGATTGACTCCCCCGGGGGATCGGCGGAGCCATAAGTTGGACCGCAAGATGCGGATCTTGAGCCGTGGAAACCAATTTCTGATATTTGAGCGCCGATTCCCTCTCCCTTGAGGGAGAGGGTTAGGGTGTGGGTGAACTCTTTCCGACCACGCTTTTCTCAGCCGAAATCGGTCCGCAATTGGTCATCCATCCCCAGCCCTTCCTTCAAAGGAAGGGAGAATGCTTCGGGCATTTAGAACCTGGGTCTGCTCCCTTACCGTCCCCGCCTCGCTGGTACCATTCTGACTGGCAAGCCCCCATAGCTCAGAGGATAGAGCAGCAGCCTTCTAAGCTGTTTGTCGCAGGTTCGAGTCCTGCTGGGGGCGCCAACGAGAGTTAGCCGTTCAAGGAAGTTGGCAGTTAGCAGGAAGACGATAGCAGCCTGCAGTTGGCAATTGGCAGTTCAGGAAGCTGGACCATGCTTTTCTCCCTGCCTCCCATCTGCAAACTGCAAACTGCCAGCTTCTGTCTCCTATGCGATCTGCTACCCACCCTCTACCAACTGCTAACTGCTCACTCCCCGCGCCTCCGCCTGCCATGCCGCGCCCAGCTCCGCCCCAAAGAGCAGGATCGAGCAGGAGTAGTAGATCCACACCAGGATGAGCACCAGGCTGGCCATGGGTCCAAATACACCCGCATACTTGCCTTGCTCGACCACGAAATAGGTGAAGCCAAATTTGCCCAATTCCCACATGCCGGCAATCCCCAAGGCGATCCAGAAGGCGGTGGCGTTGTCGATCGGCTCTCCCGGCATGAATCGATAGAGGAAGAAAAACACCCCGACCCCCAGAGCGAACTCGACGAGGCGTGCGACCACCCACCACACGGGGCTGAGCGAGAACCCGAAGACCGAGCCGACGTCGTGCTGCAGCGCCGCGATCGCCGCCGACATGAGGATGGCCAAAGCGAGCATCATGCCTGCGCCCAGGAATGCGCCGAGCGCCAGTTTCGCCCGTCTTCGCAGCAAGAGCGACTTCGGTCCGCCCCAGGCCATCGAAAGGCTGCTTTGGAGCGAGAAATAGAAGCTAACCCCTGACCAGAGGAACAGCAGCGCGCTCCACCAGCTGCCGACCGTCTTCACGAGCCCTTCGCTTGCTACGTCTTGCACGCGATTCATGAGGTTTTGGGCGGCTTCCGGCGTGAGGTATTTGCCAAGCTGTCGGGTCAGCTCTTTTGAAGCGTCTGCAGAATTCCCCACGAGCGCCGTGACGATCCAAAGCGCCAGCAGCGTTAAGGGGATGAGCGCCATGAACCCCCAAAACGCCAGCGCCGCCGCGTTGAAGACGCAGTTGTGCTTGCTGTAGCCTTGGATGGCGTGCCACACGAGCCGAACCGCCTGACTCGCCATGAGGCCATCGGCTTTTTCTTTGAGCTTATGCTTTCTGATAGCTTTAGAGACGTCGCCCACGCCCTTTGGACATACTCTGGAGGTGCCGAAGATCCCAATCGCCTTCACATTCGCGAACCACATGCACTGGGTGGATATGGAGTGGCTCTGGGGCTATGGCGTCCTGCCCGGCTCTGTGCGCGACATGCTCGCCTATTGCGAGGCGACAGGCGCGAAGGGCAATGTCAACTTCGACGGCATCGGATATGAAAAGCTAGCGACGGAAGATCCGGAGGCGTTTGCGTTGTTGCGCGACGCGGTTCAGTCGGGACTCATCGAGATCGTCGGCGGCAGCTATGGGCAGCCGTACGGGCTGTTCCATGGCGGCGAATCGAACATCCGGCAGCGGGTCTATGGCGTGCGGTCTTGCCTGCGGCTGTTTGGCGTCCGGCCGGTGACGTTTTGGGAAGAGGAGTTTGATTTCTTCCCGCAACTCCCGCAGATTCTGTCTGGCTGCGGCTATCGGAATGCGTCGCTGTTTTTTCAATGGACTTGGCACACGCCGGAGATTCCGTTTGAAGATTCTCCCGCGATTTGGTGGGAGGGGCAAGATGGCACGCGTCTGTTGACGGCGACTCGGAACAAGTTGAATTTGCATCAATGGCCGGAAGACATCGATGCGATCTTGAATTCCTCTCTAGATTTACAATCTTCGACCCTCGACCCTCGACCCTCGTCTCTCGTTCCTTTGATCCAGCAATGGGTCGAACTCATGCCCTCGCCTGATTGGATGTGCCGCAGCGAAGTGCTCATCCCACCGATGA
>JAYROD010000451.1:0-4660 GCA_041911835.1 Fimbriimonadaceae bacterium
CCTTCGCCGTCAGCATGATGACCGGGAGATTCTCATACTCCGGTTCTCGACGAAGCGTCTTGAGGACCTCGAAGCCGTCCATATACGGCATCATGACGTCGAGCACCATCAGATCCGGCTTCTCGGAACGAACCTTCTCAAGTCCTTCCTTCCCGTCGTACGCGGTCACGACGGTGTAGCCCTGTCTCTCAAGGTTCACCTGGATCAATCTCACGATATGGCGTTCGTCGTCACACACTAAAACTTTAAGGGGCATTCAGCGTCTCCTACGCTACCGGGTCGATAGCCAGATGCTACCTCAATCCCTAGCCCCTGTCAATCAGGGTCAACGGAGGGTTGGGGCGAGCACAGAGGTACCCTCAAAACTAGCATGAAGCTTTGTCGATTTGAACTGCTGGATGGCCCAGCCGGCGTGCGCTCCGGGATTTACGCGGATCGCGTATATGAGACTCATGGGTTGTCTGGAGTCGGCATCCATGAGCCCAGCAAGGTGAGAATCCTCACTCCAACGGGGCAATTGACCTCAGTGCGGTATTGGCAGTCAGGAGATTGCACGTTTCTGAATCCAACCGGGATGCTGGGCCCACTGGCCGAATTCGACTTCCCTTCCAATACCAAGGCGCTCGACGTCGAAATCCGGCCCGGCGTGATCGTCAGGGACGTCGGCGAGCGGCTCGATGCCGAGGAGGCCGCCTCGCTGGTCCTGGGATACACGATCTTGTTGAATTTCGTGGCAAAGGACCTTCTGGTGGCTGCGCCGGGGAGAGCCCGATCCTTCCCAATCGTCGTCGGACCGTTCATAACTACCCCCGAAGACCTCGATTCGCTCGCTCTCGGCGCAGGGAGAGAGCTCTCCTACGCTTGGTCTGGGAAACTTTCCGTTAACGGCCAGCATCAGGCAGATTCTCCGCAGCCGCTGACCTCGGGATTCACGCAAGCTCTCGAACTCTCCAGTCAAGGCAACGCGGTGACCCCGGCAGACCTGATAGCCATTGAAGCCTTGGACTTCCTGCCCATCGACAAGCTTCCCTTGGGAAGATTCCTTCAACCAGGGGACACAGTACAGGCTGTGATCGAGCCCCTTGGTACACTGGTCGTACGGATTGTATGATCGCTCCATCGCAAACTTCGCTTATCCATAAAACCACCCTGCCGAACGGCGTTCGCGTACTCGTCGAGCCAATCAGCCACGTCAGCTCGGCGGCTATTGGGCTCTGGTGCAAGACCGGAAGTCGCCATGAACTCGACAACGAAGCGGGCATCACCCATTTGATCGAGCATATGCTCTTCAAAGGGACCCAGCGGCGCACTGCCAAGCAGATCGCAGAAGAGATCGAAGGCCGTGGGGGCATGCTGAACGCCTTCACGGACAAAGAGCAGACTTGCTACTACTGCCGAGTCCTTTCCGCCGATGCCCCTGTTGGCATGGATGTGCTCAGCGATATGATGAACGACAGTCTCCTCGCACCCGATGAGTTGGAGCGTGAGAAAGGAGTCGTGCTCGAAGAGATCAAGCGGAGCGAAGACGAACCAAGCGACCACGTCCACGAGTTGCACTTGCAGAATCGTTGGGGACGCCACCCGCTGGGAAAACCGATCATCGGCACCCGCGAGTCCGTCAGCGGATTCCATCGAGATGACCTCCTCGGCTATATGGATCGTCGTTACCGAGCCGAGAATGTCGTACTGGCTGTTGCCGGCCACGTAGAGCCCAACGAGATCGTCCAAATCGCGGAGCGACTGCTCGGCGACCTACCTTCTGGCGTGGAAGATGCCGAACTTCCTCGGCCCATCGGCGAGACTCACAAGAATGAGATCGCCAAAGACGTCGAACAGGTGCACTTTTGCATCGGAGGCGATGGGGTCTCCCTCTTTGATGATGATCTCTACACCATGGGCGTTCTCGATGCCGTGCTCGGCGGCGGAATGAGCAGCAGACTCTTCCAAGAGATTCGCGAGAAGCGCGGACTCGTCTATGCTATCGGCAGCTATGGACTGAGCTATACGGCCGGCGGGGCCTTCACCGTATACGGGGGGACCAGCCCAGCAACCTGGGACCAAGTCCAGGAACTGGTTCGAGCGGAGCTCGATACCATCTCAACGACCCCGGTTCCCGATGAGGAGCTCGAGCGCACCAAACGCAACATTTGCGGCCATGTCGTCCTTGCACTCGAGGGGATGAGCGCCCGGATGATGAGGATGGCCAAAAACGAGCTTCACTACCAGCGCGAAATTCCGATAGACGAGACCATGTCCAAGATCCAGGCGGTCACTGCGCAAGACATTCTCGAACTTTCTCAGCGCATCCTGTCACCCGATCGCGTGGGGACGACGGCCATCGGCCCCTTCTGATTGTCGTGCGCGTGCCAGATCCGGTCATCCAGCTCTTAGGGAGGCTACAGCAGGCGCATTCAGAGGATGAACTCTTTCGAATCGCGGCAGAAGAGCTGCTCGCTCTCTCTGGCGCAGACGTCTGTCACATCTTGATGCTGGCAGGAGGGGGTGGCTTGGTGCTGAGGAGCAGCACGAGCGCGCCGGAAATGGTCGGAAAAGTGTGGTTGGGGCGCGGAATGGGGGTATCTACCTTGGCTGCGGAAGCCGATCGTCCGACCGTCATCGCGACTGGCTTGCAGGAACACCCGAACTTCGCGAACTATCCAGGGCTCGACGAGACTCCGCTCGATTCCGCGGTTGTTATGCCTTTGAAGACCGAGGATGACCTGTTCGGCGTAGTTTTTCTGGGAAGGACGGTGCCTCTCAGCCCGAGGCAGCGGGATATAGACTCCCTCGATCGATTGGCTCAAACAGTCGCCCAATTCCTGTCTGCGTATCGTCACGGTTACCAGGCGGCTTCGGCGATCAACCGACTTGGCGCCATCAGCGAAGTTGCTCGCACGATCACAGGCAGCCCCTACCTTGAGGAGATCCTGCAGCTCCTGGTCAACATTACGGCTCAGCAATTCGAATACACGGTGTGCTCGGTACGGCTATTGGACGAGCGGTCGAACGAGCTGGTGCTCCGCGCGACACAGGCGACCGACAAGGCCTATCAGCGCAAGCGTGCGATCAAGCTCGGCGAGAGCATAGCCGGCAGAGCGATCGCCACGAATCAGCCGGTACTCGTTTTGGACGTCCAAGAAGAACGAGACTATATTGGGCACGATCTCGCACGCGAGCAAGGGCTGCGATCGATGATTTGTGTGCCTCTCGAAGTTCAGGGACGCCCGGTCGGCGTCATGAGCTGCTACACGAACGAGGTGCGGCTGTTCCCCGAAGACGAAGTCAAAGCCCTGGAAACGATCGCCAAACAGGCGGCTCTAAGCATCGAGAATGCCAAGCTGCAGGTCCGCACGACGCTGATGCAAGAGATGCACCACCGAGTCAAGAACAATTTGCAGCAGGTGGCCTCGCTACTGCGCCTCCAACTCAATGAAAGATCCAACAAGAGCATTGAAGAATCGCTTAACGATTCACTCTCCCGAATTCTCGCAATTGCCGCAGTTCACGACCTCCTCAGCAGGGAGGACCTTGACCACGTGGACATTCGAAGCATTGCCGAGAGTCTTGTCCAGCATCAGAAGCAGTCGCTTATCCTTCCAGGCAAGCGGATCGGATTCTTGGTGAGGGGTGACGAAGTCCATCTCAACATGACCCAGGCCACCCAAGTGGCCTTGCTGCTCAATGAATTGGTCCAGAATGCCGTTATCCACGGGTTCGAGATTGCCAATGAAGGCGAAGTGCACATCACTGTAGAGGACAAGAACGGCGAGATCGGGGTTTGGGTAAGCAACAACGGCGACCCGCTGCCTGAAAACCCCATCCCAAGTCCTCGACACGGTTTGGGTCTCAAAATCGTCGAAAATCTGGCGCGCTCGCTGGGGGGACGGTTCAAATTGCACGATGTCTTGGGCTGGACCGTCGCAGAAGTGAAATTCGTGCGCTCGATGGCGGAGTAGTAACGACCCGGGGTACACATTCAGAAGACCTATGAGACGAATTGGGTTCCTATTGCTGATCGCTGCAACTTTGGGTTCTCCCAAGCCATCCGCCTGCCAAGGCGAGATGGTGGACATCAACGGGGTCTATTACCTCTATCGCAAAGCGGCTTCAGGCGACCAACTTTGGGTTCTCAGCTTCACCCCTTCCAAACGCTCAGCCTTGACGTTTCAATCCAGCCGGAACCTGAAAAAGGTCGTGACGTCTTTGGGATCTTGGGGTGTGGAGAAGAGCGGACAGTTCTGGGTGGACCTCAAGGGACCTAGCGGCCAGACGAAAATGACGTTCAAGGCAGTAAGCAAGCCGATGCGACTCGTTGCAACGAACTGGAATGCGGCGGTCTGGGGCAAGAGCGCCCCAGTCTTCATGAGGGGCACTCCGCCAACCCTCAAGTAGCCCATGATTCCTCGTTGGATGTTCTCCCTTCTGTCGGTTTGCGGTTTAGCTCTGATTTTTTTGGGAGCGTATTCGCTTCAGACCGGCGCTGGTCTCGCTGGCAAAGGAGGTCCACTCGAGGGCGCTACTTCCGATAGGCTAACAGCGTGCCTTTTCGTTATCCTCGGCTCAGCGGGACTCGGACTTGGAATCGGCACCTTGATCCGATCCGGTAAGCGACAGCCCTAACCCCTTTCTTCAGGGGAAAGAGCTATCGCTTTCGTTTGAG
>JAYROD010000452.1:0-5126 GCA_041911835.1 Fimbriimonadaceae bacterium
AGCCAAGACAGTACGGCTTTGGGGATACGGAAATTGGAGCAAAATATCGGCTCGTACAGGAGACTGCAAGAGCGCCTATGGTCGGAGTATTTCCTATTGTCGAACTACCGACGGGTGCTCCCAGCAAAGGGTTAGGCAATGGCGAAGCTCAGTTCTTTTTGCCGGTTTGGATTCAGAAAACCTTTGGCTCGTGGACGACCTATGGTGGCGGTGGATATTGGCGCAATCCTGGGGACGGGAATCACGATTATTGGTTCTTCGGTTGGCAGGCGCAATGCCAGATAACCAAACAGTGCGCGTTGGGATTGGAAGTGTTCCATTCGACGAAGAGCACGGTTGATGGGACCGATCGTACGGGCTTCAACATTGGCGCAGTCTATGACTTGGACTCAGGGCACCACGCGCTTTTTTCGGCAGGACGAGACTTTCGCGGCGAGAACGTGGGGACGTTTTATGTCGGCTTTCAATGGACATTTGGGCCAACCGAGAAGCAATAGTGGCCAGTCCAATACGGGCAACGGAGCATTAAGGCTATTCACCCTAACCACTCTCCCCGCAGTGCATCGGGGAGAGAGGAACAATGACTAGCCGCCGCCCATTTTGGACATGTCCACGGGCTTGCCGTCCATTTTCATTTTGCTCGGCTTGGTGTCTTCGAGCTTCTGCATCTTCCAGCCGTTGCCGGACTTGACCCAGGTTTGCTTTGACCAGAACTCAATGTCCATTGTGTGGGACTTGCCGGACTTATCCGGCTTCATGACGGTGTGAATCGTGCCGTGGGTCTCTGAGATGCCCTTATCACCGACGAGTTTTGCAGACGTCAAGGTCATCTTGCATTTCGTTGATTTCACAGTGGCGCTCATGGCTTTCATTTCACTGAGCGCATCGGCTTTATTATATGTCTTACCTGCCTCAACTTCGGTGAAATCAGGAGTGGAAATCGAGTCGAAGAACTTGACGTCGCTCGTCTCCAATGCGTGGGCGATCTTGGGGATCGTGCCGGCGACGAACTTCTTAAAGTCTGCGCTGGCATCGCGAGCAAAAGCAGGGGCAACCGCAATGCTCAGGTACAACGAGAGGGCTATTGTGCGTTTCATGAAGTCTCCATGCATCCAGGAATCCTGGAGCGTTGGGAGCATTGTGACGAATCGGGCTTCGCCGGAGCAAGCCTTAACTGAGGCAGCTGACGACGGCGTCACCCATTTCCGAGGTTGAAACCAGGCGCGTTCCCGGTGTGAAAATGTCGGCGGTTCGCATGTCCAGTTCGAGGGCTTTTTCGACCGCGCGCTCGATTCGCGCCGCGCCGTCTGTGTCGCCAAAAGAATAGGAAAGCATCATGGCGCCGCTCAAAATGGCGGCGAGAGGGTTGGCGCGCGATTGTCCCGCGATATCGGGGGCGGAGCCGTGAATGGGTTCATACATCCCAAACACTCGCCCGTCTTTGGGCGACGTCAGCGAAGCCGATGGCAGCAAGCCAAGCGATCCCGTGATGACGGAGGATTCATCCGAGAGAATATCGCCGAACATGTTTTCGGTGAGAATAACGTCGAACTGCTGCGGGTCCCGGATGAGCTGCATTGCGCAGTTGTCCACCAAGAGATGGCTGACTTTGACATCGGGATTCGCTTTCGCCATTTCGTCGACGACTTCACGCCAGAGGCGGCTTGTTTCGAGAACGTTCGCCTTATCGACGCTTGTGATTTCGCGGCGCCGTTGACGCGCGATCTGAAATCCGACCTGGGCGATCCTCTCGACTTCTGCACGACTGTAGACGCAGGTGTCGACGGCCACATTCCCATTGTCACGCCGCTCCCGCGGCTTGCCAAAGTAGATGCCTCCGGTGAGCTCCCGCACGACGACCAAGTCGATCAAACCCCGCTCTCCCTTCAACGGGCTGCTTGCAAGCAGCGGCCGAAGGGTCTTCGCGGGGCGGACGTTGGCGAAAAGGCTGAGCTCAGAGCGAAGCGGAAGCAGCGCTCCCACCTCTGGGCGCTTGCTAACCGGCTCAACGCGGTCCCATTTCGGGCCACCGACGGCGCCGAGCAACACGGCGTCGCTCCTCATGCAGAGGTCAAGCGTTGCGGCGGGTAATGGATCGCCGGTTTCGTCATAGGCGATGCCGCCGATAAGCGCATCTTCGAATTCCAAATCCGAGCGGACGGCCCTGAGCGTTTTGACCGCCTCTGCGGTGACTTCGGGTCCGATTCCATCTCCTGCGACGACGGCGATTTTGAACGACATGGGAGATTGGATTATGGCGGATTTCCGGGAGTTGGTCCGATGCAGGTATGGTTCCGATTCAGAGTGAGCGACGAAGAGGCGCAGCGCATCAGGGTAGTCGATTCGCACACCGGAGGCGAGCCGACCCGGATGGTCGTTTCTGGCTTCCCCGACTTGGGGAGTGGGACGATGGCCGAACGCCGCGAGCGCTTTCGCGCGGAATTCGATCACTATCGCACTGGAATTCTCCTAGAGCCTCGCGGTTCTGAGGTGATCGTGGGCGCGCTTTTGGTGGAGCCCCACTCCTCGGACTGCGAAGTTGGTGTGATCTTTTTCAACAACTCGGGTTACTTGGGGATGTGCGGACATGGACTCATTGGAGTGGTGGAGAGCTTAGCTTTTCTGGGGCGAATCGGCACAGGTTCGCATCGGATCGATACGCCCGTCGGCGTTGTCGTCGCCGAAGTGGCAAATGGCGCCGTGACTTTCGACAATGTGCCTTCGAAGCGATTGGCAAAAGATGTGTCGGTCGACGTGCCGGGGATCGGGTCGATCTTGGGAGACGTCGCTTATGGCGGAAATTGGTTTTTCCTGACTCAACAGAGCCCTTTCCCCCTTGTCCCGACCAATGTGGAGGCGCTTTCCGGCTATACGTTGAGGATAAGGGAGGGTCTGGCGGCAGCCGGAATCACTGGCGAAAACGGTGTTGAAATCGATCACGTCGAGTTGATCGGCCCATCTGCGGTTGCGGATTGCCGAAACTTCGTCATGTGTCCAGGGGGGCAATACGACCGCTCGCCTTGCGGCACGGGGACCAGCGCGAAGCTCGCCTGCCTCCACGAAGATGGTGCGCTTGCCGAGGGTCGTTGGTGGCGGCAGGAAGGCATCCTGGGAAGCGTTTTCGAGGGTCGGGTTCGTGTTGAGAATGAACAGATCATTCCGACGATTCGCTCGAATGCACACGTCACCGCAGACTCGACTTTGATCTTCGACCCGAGCGATCCCTACCGCTGGGGAATTCGGGATTCGGAATGAAGGTCGTCGTCGTCGGCGCCGGAGTCGTGGGACTTTGCTCGGCCTACTTCTTGCGGCAGCGCGGCCACGAGATTGAAATATGGGAGCAGTTCGGGCCCGAGGACAGGGCGTGCAGCTACGGCAACGGTGGCATGATCGTCCCAAGCCATTTCGTGCCCCTCGCAGCGCCCGGCATGGTTTCAACCGGCCTGAAAATGATGCTCAATCCAAAGGGCCCGTTCCGGATTAAGCCTCGGCTCAGCCTCGACCTCGTTCGTTGGATGACGCTTTTCGCCCAATCCGCTAACGAGCGAAACGTCGCTCGATCGGAGAAGTTGCTCGTCGACCTCAACCTGGCGAGCAGGAATCTATACGAGGAATTCGACCGCCAAGCGGAGGGCGCCTTCGGCCTTCGATCCAGCGGGCTGCTCATGCTCTGCAAAAAGCAGCAGACGCTTGATCATGAGGCCATTTTGGCGCGGCGGGCGAACGCACTCGGGCTCGATTCAGCCGTGTTAAATCCCACGTCGCTGACAGCCGCTGATCCGGGGATAGAGATGAACGTCGCTGGAGCCGTCCATTACCGAGAAGACCGCCACTTCTCCCCACCCGCCTTCTTGCAGTGGATGAGAGGCGAACTGGAATCGCTGGGTGTTCAGATTCGTTTTCAGACGGCGCTCGTCTCGCTCTCCGAGTCGAGAGAAGGCGTCCATTTAGGCTCGGGTGACCTCTCCGATTCGGCAGATGCCGTCGTCCTCGCCTGCGGAGCGTGGACGGGTGAGCTCGGCAAGCTGCTGGGAATGCGCATCCCGATGCAGGCAGGGAAAGGCTACAGCTTCATGGTCGCCTCTCCACCCCAAATGCCGAGCATATGCGCCCTGCTCGCCGAGGCACGGGTTGCTGTCACGCCAATGGGTGGCCAGCTTCGGCTGGGTGGGACGATGGAGATCGCCGGACTTGATCGTTCCATCAGCAGAAAGAGAGTTCAGGCGATTTGTGATGCGACGCCGGAATACTATCCGGCGTTTCGAGGGTTCGACTATGATCGGCAAAGCGTGTGGAGCGGTCTGCGGCCCTGCACGCCGGACGGGATGCCCTATGTTGGGAAGCCCAAGAAATGGGATCGCGCGGTAATAGCCTCAGGGCACGCCATGATGGGAATGTCGCTGGGTCCAATCACTGGAGAATTGGTGGCAGACATCGTCGAAGGGAAGTCGCCTCGCTTCGATCTTGGGCTCCTTGATCCAAATCGATTCGCCTAGAGCCGGGTAGCCTGATTCGAACTCATGGCACTCGATTTCACGGGGGTACTTCCCGCCATCACGACGCCTTTTCGGGCGGACGGCTCTGTTGACCATGCTTTCCTTCAACGCCACATCATCTGGATGCTGGACGCAGGATGCCGTGGCATTATTCCCTTGGGTTCGCTGGGTGAGGGCGCTACGCTCATGGCATCCGAGAAGCGCGAGATCCTCCGAACGTGCGTGGACACTTGCGCTGGACGAGCGCCGGTCATCCCTGGGATCGCCGGACTGAGCACCGCCGAGGCGGTCCAGCTGGTTGAAGATGCCGAGCGTATGGGCTGCCGTGGGGCGATGGTCTTACCGCCGTACGCTTACAGCACAGATTGGCGAGAAATGCGAGCCCACGTAGAGGCCGTTATCCGGTCAACGTCGATGCCCTGCATCCTTTATAACAACCCGATTGCGTATAAGACCGATTTCCTTCCGGAGCAGATCGTCGAATTGGCTGGCGCGATCCCCAACCTGAGCGCAGTGAAAGAGTCGAGCGGAGACGTCAGACGAGTGACTGCCCTAAAAGCGCTGATTGGCGGCCACTTGACCCTCTTGATGGGCGTCGACGATTTGATCGTCGAAGGCGTTCGCGCTGGA
>JAYROD010000453.1:0-3428 GCA_041911835.1 Fimbriimonadaceae bacterium
ACCGAACGCTTCCGCGCAGAGGAAGGCCACAACCGCTGAATCGACGCCGCCGCTTAGGCCGATGATCGCTCTCTCGATGCCACGCGCCCTTATGCACTCTGCCCGGAGGAATTTGACCAACCACTCACGGACGAGTTTTGCGTCGATCCGAAGGGGCAGGGACAAATCGTGAGCCGAAGCCTGGATGACCTCGAGAGTCATGCCTTGAGGGTACCTAAGTAGTCGAAAGCCCCAATTTCGGAGAAAAGCCGCTTCCCCGGCTCCCTTTCTGCTGTAATGAACAGCAGAGGTTGTTGAAAATGTCCACTCCTGCTCGATTTATCGTCTACGCGCTGCTCGCGATTGTCGGTGTCTATCTCGGCATGTGGGTGCTCAAGTCGCTCGTCAGCTTCATTTGGTCCATCGTACTGCCGGTCGCGGTCCTCGGGGTCATTGGTTACGTCGCATACAGCTACATGACCCGGAAGTCGCTCGGTGGCGGTCCACGCAGCTTGCGCTAGCACTCGAACTCTTCGGGCAGGACTGAGCCGCTCAAGCGGCGAATTCTGCCCCAATGCTCACGCTCCTTATTGCCGCCAGCGTCTTGGCGTACCCGCCAGGTTCGATCGAGCGCGACGCTTTCGGTGTTCCCAAGATCAGTGCACCCACCCCCGCGGACGCTCTTTATTGGGTCGGCCGCGCCGTCGCCGAAGACCGTCTTTGGCAAATGGAGATGAGCCGCCGGTCGGCACGAGGCCGGATGGCGGAGGTTTTTGGCAAGTCGGCTCTTGCGGCTGACACTCAAACGCTGCTCGATTTCTACACGGATGAAGAGCTCGAGCAGCAGTTCAAAGCCCTCTCCCCATCCACCCAAGCGTGGCTCGACAGCTACGCGCAGGGAGTGAACGATGTCATCGCCGCGAGAAAGGCGAACTCGTCGCTGCCTGATGGCTATGCCGCCAATGGGTTTGAGCCCGAGCCATGGACGCATTTGGACTCGATGGCGATCCAGATCAAAATGGCACGGCTTTTTGGCGGAGGAGGCGAAGGAGAGCTCCGCAATTTCGCTCTGGTGCAGTACTTAAAGACGCAACCCTGCAAGAACAAGGTGCTGGATGTGATCGACGACCTTGCTTGGCAGAACGACCCTTCGGCGCTCTGCACCGTCTCGGATGCTGACGACCCTCAGCGCAAAGATCACTACAAGTTCCCTGCCTTTACGCGCCAAGACACCGAGAAGCAACTCTCCGAGATTCCGAATCTGAGCCTTCTCGAACTCCTTCCCGCTATCCGGATGGTGACTCAGGAAGACGCCAAGGCGATCGCCTTGGCCAACGCGGTTCCATATAAGACCGGCAGCTATTGCATGGTCGTTTCGCCAACGCGGTCCAAAGAAGGGCTGCCCTTCCTGCTCAGTGGCCCACAGATGGGGCATAGCGAGCCAGCGATTATCCATGAGATGTCGATTCAGGCGGGGGAACTCAACGTTACCGGCTTGGATGTTCCGGGAGTGCCGGGCGTCGTCGTCGGAATGACACCTAACCTCGCCTGGGGACTGACCACGGCTGTCGCCGATTCCTCCGACATTTTCATGTTCAAGACGGATGGCGCCGACAGTTATTCGTTCAACGGAAAGAAGGTTCCGTTTCAACGATTGGAGTTCACCATCAAGGTGAAAGGGCAGGATCCTGTCAAAGTCACCCAGACGCGGACGCTTTATGGTCCAGTGGTGCTTCTGAGCAAATCGAGCGGCGTCGCCATGTGCTCCAGAACGACATTCTGGGGCAAAGAGTGCGCTTCGCTCGACACGGTTTACGGAATGTACAAGGGCAAGACAGTTCCCGAATTCCTGAAGGCGACTTACACGATTCCCGTTGGATTCAATGTGTTCTGCGCGGATAAGCTGGGCAACATTGGGTGGCGGTTTTGTGGCCAAGTCCCAATTCGGGCGGAGGGACTGGACCCTCGATTCCCGACTCCGGCCACACCTGAAAATGACTGGAAAGGCGTAATCCCCCCGGAGAAAATGCCCTTCGTCATCAATCCTGGCGCGGGTTTGATCGTGAACTGGAACAACAAGCCCGTTTCCTGGTGGCCGAACCTGGACACGCCGGCTTGGGGCCGGATTTTCCGCAACGAAATGGTCGCCCGGAACCTCGCCATGCCGAAAATCGGGGTGGACGATCTTGAAAGAGCCGCCTGGTCCATCGCTCGGCAAGATTCCAATACCTGTGGACAGTTCCAAGGTTTCTTCGAATCGGCGCTGAAGGGCGCGACCCTATCTTCTGACGAGAAACGAGCGGCGGCGACGTTGTCGGCCTACGACTCTTGGCAGCTCGACGGATCGCAGCCGGCGCTTGTCTCCAGTGAGCTGGTGAAGGCGGTTCGCAGGGAGCTTTTCCTTAAGGCGACCGGAAACTTCACATCGGACTCCATCTTCAGCACAGCGGTTCAGCCGACCGTGATCTGGAACGCTTTGGAGGGAAAGACGAAATTTCCCTTCCTCTCCGGAAGAACCCGCGACGAGGTCATTCGAACGTCGTTCTCGACAGCCGTAGCCAATCTATCCAAAACCTATGGGAGTGAGGTCGGAAACTGGCGCTGGAAGGCCGGCGGTTTTCCGATTCAGGGGCAGGCACCGGTTCCTTATGGCGATCGCGGTTCCTATATCCAAATCGTCGAACTGCGGGACAAAGTGATCGGACGAAGCGTCATCCCACCCGGCGAATCGGAATCGGGTCCCCACATGCAGGACCAGGTGCCGCTGGCTCGAGCCTGGATGTATAAGCCGATGTGGGGCTTTCGTTAGCGACCGCAGGCTCAACCAGGGTATATTTTCCCTCGTTCCGAAGCGTGCTCCCGTCGTCTAGCGGTTTAGGACATCGCCCTCTCACGGCGAAGATCGCGGGTTCGAATCCCGTCGGGAGTACCACGAATTTTGCAGCTTCCAGCCACCATCAAACCTATTGGGTCTCGAACTCTGGAGTTGGCAGACCGCTACCCGATCAAAGCACCGCTTTCGAGAAAACTGCACTCTTCCTCAAAGAAAAGGCGAGTGCACTGGCGACCAATACGGCAGCGACTGCGAATGTGACTCGCATTCCCATCGCTATCGAGGATGGGTCGGCGACCGTTGCCCCGCCGAAGCCAGAGAAAGACGCGAATAGGGCGCCCATGGCAGCAGCACCAGTGATTAGTCCCAGGTTCCGCGATAAGTTGAGCATTCCGGAGATCAAACCCCTCTGATCGTGCGATATCCCAGACATGATCGAGGTGTTGTTCGCCGTTTGGAATAGCGCATATCCCGCGGTGAGAACGACGATCGGTGCTAGGTAGCCCACAATTCCCTGTGCAGGCGAAGACATTGCGAGCAGGAGCGCGCCGCCAACCATGCAAATCAGTCCAAAGACAATCACCTTTGGTGCGCCGAAACGGTCTGCAAGGCGCCC
>JAYROD010000454.1:0-4082 GCA_041911835.1 Fimbriimonadaceae bacterium
CTGCTCATCCATAGCCGGATGATCGGGTGGATAATTCAGCGCGGCAAAGTTGTATTCGAATTCTTCGAGATCGGGCGTTTCGACATATTCGAACCCCAATCCGACGAAGACCTGCTTAATTCGATTCATCGCGAGCTGAAGCACGTGTTCGCGCCCACCAGGAGGCGTTCTGCCCGGCATCGTGATATCGATTCGCTCGGCCTCATACTGCTCGGCCCTTTCGCCTCGCTTAAGTTCCTTTTGGCGGGCGTTGATCAAGCATTGAATTCGCTCTTTCGCCTCATTGAGCGCCTTGCCGAACGCCGGCTTTTCCTCGGCAGGCAGGGTTCCCAACTGCCGCATGAGTCCCGTGAGCTCTCCGCTCTTGCCAAGAAACCGACCTTCCAGGGCTTTTAACTCCTGGGTCGTGCCGGCTTCTCTCACCGATGCCGATGCCTGGGATTCGAGTTCAGCGATCGTTTGCATTCAGCCTCTAGGTATGGCTCAAAAAGGGAGTCGGGCGCAACCGCCTAAGGATTTGCGGCCTTGAGCGTCCGCTTGCTCACCTTGCGATAGACGATCTCGATCCCAAAAGAGGTGGCGAGCACCACAAACATCGCGTACAGCGCATCCGGAGCGGTCCGGGAGATATAGACCGAAAGGACCCCAAACATCCCGAGGCAGGTTGCGATTGAGAGCCATACGACCCAGGCTTTTGCTTTCGTCTCTTTGATGAGCTTCAGGTGGGCGCCGTTTACCGCGGCGTACACGAGCAGGAACGCCGCGCTTCCCATCATCGCGATCTTCGAAAGGTCGAAGATCAGCACGAAGAGGATTACAAGCGCTGCGGTCAAGATAAGCCCCTCTGGAAACTTTCCACGGACCATGTGGCCGAATTCTTTAGGAAGTTGGCCGTCCTTGGCCACCATATAGCTGACATTTGCGCCGCCAAACAGCGTCGCGTTGATGGCCGAAGAGGTGGAGAACAGGGCCGCAATGGCGATGAGCTTGAATCCGATCGAGCCAAGAAATGGTTGCGCGGCCGCGGCTAAGGCGTAGTCTTTGGTGCGCACGATCTCTGGGATCGCAAGGTTCCCGATGACGACAACCGACACGGAAAGATAGATGGCGATCACGGAGAGCACGCTAATGTAGAGGGCCCGTGGAAGCAGCTTTTGGGGATTCGCCATGTCGCCTGCAGTGTTGGCAACAAGCCCGAAGCCTTCGTATCCGATAAACAGCACGCCCGCTCCAAAGAACATCTCCTGACTGGCAGGCCACTTCGACGGCGACAGCAGATCGGGATGGATGAAGAATGCGCCCGCGGCAGCGAACAGAACGAGAATTCCGACCTTGATGACGACGATGATCGTCTCGGAGCTGCCCATGCTTTTTGCCCCGCGTGCATTGATCGCGGTGAAGAGTAGGACGATACCGATCGCAAGCGTCTTGGGGAGCCAAACGGGCATGTCGGCGCCAAAGAACGTCATGGCGTAGCCGGCGAAGGCGTTGGCGTAGAGCGCCAGAGCGATGACATATCCCAGCCAGAGAAAGATGTTGACGGCCCCGCTGAGGATTCCATCGCCATAACCCTGGACCAGGAATTCGACTGCACCGCCAGCTGACGGGTACCGGGCTCCAAGTTTGGAATAAGAATATGTCGAGAGGAGCGCGACCACGCCTCCGATAAGAAAGGACAGCCAGAGGGCATTCCCCGCCGCCTCCGCGACGACTCCCAGGATCGAGAAGATTCCCGCGCCGACCATGCCGCCGATGCCGATGCAAACAGCAGCGAGGAGTCCGATAGAGGATTTCTGGGGAGTTGGAGCTGCGCTACCCACGATGGGGGCCTTCCTTGGCTGGGCTTGCGGCGTATCGCACTCCTTCAGGTTCTTTGGCCGTTCGGCGAATCCTGCCTATCGCCTTCGCTGAAACTGAATCATCAGCAGTCCGACGCCAAGGGCGATGGCGATGACGCTGGCAGGCTCGGGGACCGGAGTGCCGACATGGGCCAACCATGCCTCCTTCTGCCCCGCCGGATTGACGCCCCATCCGACGATGGTACTGCCATCGCCAGAAATCGCTTTGGCCTGGTTGAGGTTCCACCCCGCTAGATTCAGACCGTAGTCCTGCTCGAGCATGGCCTTCAGGCTGCGCATGCCCCCGGACTGCGTCCAATAGAAGGCCTCGGTGCTGTTTCCGCTCTGGCCGTAGCCTACGACAACGCTGCCGTCCCCGCTCACTGCGGTCGCCGTGCTATCGAAAGGTCCTCCCAGTAGGTCGCCAAGCCCGACCATGCCGGTGGCCGCAGTCCATCGGAATGCCTCATATCCTCCGGCGCTCTTGCTGTTCCCGACGATAACCGATCCATTCGCGCTCACTCCACTCGCTGCGCTGTAGAAGTCGCCACCTGGCAGATCGCCGAGCCCCGACATCGTCCCGCCTATCCAGCGGAAAGCTTCGATCCCGTTGGCTCCCCCGCTGTAGCCGATAATCGTCTGGCAGTCCTGAGAAATCTGAGTTGCGACACTCTGGACGTTTCCGCCGGGAAGATCCCCTATGGATTGCATGCCGCTACCGGATGTCCACCGAAACGCTTGGTAGATGCCGTTTGGCATGATCCCGAAACCTACGACGACCGAGCCATCGCCGCTCACGCCGTATGCTTCGCTGTGCTGGGTCCCACCTGGGAGGTATCCCAGTCCCGACATGCCGCCTCCGGGAGTCCAGCGAAACGCTTCAGGGCCTTGAGTATTCGACCAGCTGTTTCCGACGACGACATCGCCGGTTGCATTCGTCGCCTGCGCAGCGCTCACCTGAGGGCCGCCGGGGAGGTCGCCGAGCCCCGACATACTGCCGCCGGAATAGCGAAACGCCTCGGTGATGATCGGATTGCTGGTCCCTTGCCCAACAACGGTCGTTCCGTTCGTGGAGACGCCAAAACCATAGCTCTCGGAGCCACTGGGAAGGTTTCCAAGTCCGACGAAGCTCCCCTGAGCGACCGCCGGCAAGATGCAAAGTACGCCTGCCCATCCCATAGCGGCTCGTGTGAGAATCAGTTTGGTATCCATCGGTTATTCCTCTAAATCGACAGGCGCGTTCTGCGCCGTAGCCTGGGAAGCTGCATTCCTCATGCCAATCGACCCTGTCAGAAATGCTGGAGAACCTGCCCGAGATTCGTTCAAACTCGCCGAATTGCCAGTGGATATGGAATAGAAATCTCGGGTCGAGAGCCAGCGAGGCGCGAGGGTCAATAAGATGTCTGATGAAGTGGCGGCAGCACCGACAGCTCAAGAAGCACCTGTCAAGAAGAAGAAGGGCAAACTTCCGATCATCTTGGTCGTGGTGCTGCTCGTTCTGGGTGGTGGAGGCTATTTCAAGTTCAAAGGCGGACCGCCCCACAAGCCTGAGATTAAGCTCGGCTCGACCGAGAAGCTGGACGAGTTTCTTGTCAACCTCAGGGGCAGCCAGTCCTATATGCGAACCGAGATCGGGCTCCAATTCGACGACAAATTCAAGAAGGAAGACGTCGACAAGAACTTGGGAGCCATTCGCGACTCGATCAACATGGTCCTGAGCAGCAAAAAACTCTCCGAAGTCAATTCTCCGGAAGGCAAAGCGGCCCTGAAACGCGAACTCGCGGATTCGATTAACGACACGCTTGCGAAAGTGGCGCCCACCGAGGGTGGAGCTGCGAAGCCCGAAGATGCGTCGAAAAAGACCCCCAAACAGCGTGCCCACCCTGACTGGGATTCGGATACGGGTCCAGTCCTCAAGGTTTACTTCTTCACCATTGCGACGCAGTAAGCTGGGGGCGTGAAGCTTCTCATTTTGGGCGGCACGGTTTTTCTGGGGCGGCACCTCTCGATCCAAGCGCTCGAACGCGGCCACCAGTTGTCCCTGTTTAATCGCGGAAAATCGAATCCCGACCTCTTTCCGGAAGCCGAACACCTAGTTGGGAATAGGGACGGTGATCTTCATGCCCTGGAGGGCCGCACCTGGGACGCGGTCATCGACGTTTGCGGATACATTCCCCGCATCGTGCGCCAGTCTGCCGAGGTCTTAAACGGCGTAGGGCGATATGCCTTCATATCGACAATCTC
>JAYROD010000455.1:0-2048 GCA_041911835.1 Fimbriimonadaceae bacterium
CAATCTCGAATGCCTGGAGATCCATCACGATCCGTAAACGGGACTTAAACGGGACAGAGCCTGCCTCCAACCAAAAAACCGACCCCTCAAAGGAGCCGGTTTTAGGTTCAATTCTCTGGTGGACCGTGAAGGACTCGAACCTTCGACCCGCTGATTAAGAGTCAGCTGCTCTACCAACTGAGCTAACGATCCAGTAGCCTAAAGATACCCCCCTCGATCTTGCGACGACAAGACCTTTGCGGTACCTTCCTGAGGTGAGTCCGTTGATCAGGCCCTTTCGGCAGGGAGACGCCCCGGGCGTCGTCGAGACGGTTCGCGAGGTCTTCGACGAATATGGGTTCACATGGGACGCCGAAGGCTACTGCTCTGATCTCTACAGTCCCGAGCGGAGTTACCTGCTACCCGGTGGAGCATTTTGGGTTGCCGAGGCGGAAGACGGCACAATCGTCGCATGTATCGGCTTGCTTCCCCATTCACTCCTGCCCGGTGAGCTGGGCGAAGGGATCGAATTCGAAGGGCAGATGCGTGCCGCTGCGACCGATTGCAGTCTCGAGCGACTCTACGTGCGCCTTCGGGCACGCCGAATGGGTCTGGGAAGCGCGCTCACGAATTTGGTCCGAGAAGAAGCTGCGGTTCGCCGTTATCGAGCTATCGAGCTCTGGAGCGACAAGAAGCTCGTCGACGCCCATAGGCTCTATGAGAGCCTCGGAGCTCGCCGTATCGGGGATCGCATTTGCAATGACCCCGATGAGAGCCCGGAATGGGGTTTCGTCTTCCAAGTCCCATAGAGAAGTGCGCCCGCGATATCTCGCGGGCGCTCTGAACTGTCACTGGGAAAGTATGAGCTAGCCGCCGCCTGTGCCGCTTCCACCCTTTCCGCCGCCGCCCTTACCAGGACCCTTGCCAGCGCCGGCTCCTCCGGGACCACCGGGGCCTCCGAATTTCTTGCGAGCTTCGTCGATCAACTTCTTGTACTGAGTCTGCTGCGCGGGTGTCAGGATCTTCATCATCGCGTCGCGATGATTCTTGCTGAGCTCGCGGAACTTGTCCCGGTTCGACTGCGGGTCGCCACTCTTCATCAGCGCCTGAATGTCCTTCTGGAACTTGTCGTTCAGCGCCTTGATCTTGGACTTCTGATCTGCAGTGAGGTTCAGCTTGGCAAGAATCTCTTCCTGCATCTTCCGCATCCCTTGCATTCGGCCTTGGCCAGGTCCGCCCTGTCCGCCGCCAAATTTGCCGCCTTGGCCACCCTGGCCGCCTGGGCCGGGCTTCTGGGCAAAGCTCGCCGTCGCCAATGCGCCGACCGCCGCCACGATCCCGACCAAAGTGAAAATTTTCTTCATGGTTGTCTCCGATAGAGGATAGATTGCCAAGACGTTAATACGGAGAGACTGTTCACTGACGCTCCCTCTTTTTCAGTCGCCGAAGCTCGTTGCTTCGGCTTTTTGCACCAATTCGACAATATCGCTGTTCTTGGACTCGCGAAATTCGCTGACCGTCCCGACGAATTCGAGACTGCCATTGGCCAAAAAGGCGATCCGGTCCGCGACTCGAAAGATCGATGTCACGTCATGGCTCACGACCACGCTCGTGACCTTAAGGTGGTCCCTCGTTTCGACGATCAATTGATCAATCGAATACGCGGTAATCGGGTCGAGGCCGCTGGTCGGCTCATCGTACAGGATAACTTTCGGCTTCATGGCAAGCGCCCGCGCCAATCCAACGCGCTTGCGCATGCCGCCGCTCAGTTCGGCGGGCATCAGCGCTTCCGACCCCTGTAGGGAAACCTCGGCGAGCAGACTTTCGAGCGTGCTCGTCTCTCTGGCTCGATCCAAGCGTTGCTGGCGCCGGATTCCAAAGAGAACATTGTCGCGAACGTCGAGCGAATCGAACAGCGCTGCGTATTGAAAGACCATCCCGAGCCGCTTGCGCGCTTCTTCCGGTTTCTCCCTGACGCTGATTCCGTCGACGTGAATCTCTCCCGCCTGGAATGGCTGGAGACCGGATATTGCCCGAAGTAAGGTGGTCTTCCCTCCTCCGCTGCTGCC
>JAYROD010000456.1:0-1500 GCA_041911835.1 Fimbriimonadaceae bacterium
AGGTGGGCGAACAAGGAGCCATCTCTAATCTCGTGGCTCGATTCCCTCGGTTAGAGAGCCCATTTGTTGGAGAAGCGACCCCGAAAGGGGAACTACCGGGACAGCCTTGGCCTTAAGATTAAACTGAGGAGAAACGTAATGAGAAGCGGATTTCAGATTTTGGGAGTGATCGCGCTGGTGGCGGGATTGGTCGCTCCGGTGCTCCTCAGCGCGCAGACAGTGCTGAGGTCGCGCCCGGCGAGCTTTAAGGTCTTCCATACGGATGCCGAATGGAGAAAGCTCCTTACGCCACAACAGTACTATATTCTTCGCCAAAGTGGTACAGAGGCGCCGTTCAAGAACAAGTATTTCGACAATCACGAGAAGGGAATATATCTGTGCGCTGCAACCAAGGCGCCCCTATTCAGTTCGGACGACAAATACGACTCCCATACAGGGTGGCCGAGCTTCACGAAGCCGATTAAGCCCGGAGCCGTACTGTTTGTTGTCGACGATAGCGACGGCATGCACCGGGTCGAGGTCATCGACGCACTGTCTGGAAGCCACCTGGGGCATGTTTTCAATGATGGGCCAGCCCCGACCGGAAAGCGATTCTGCATGAACTCGGACGCGCTCATCTTCGTACCCGCTAAGAAGTAAGACCTAGCGGAGAAACCTTCGCGGGCATCGGGCGGTAGCATAGCCCGATGCCGTTTTCCTTGTTTGCTGCGGGCATGGCCCTGGGCGCGATTCCTCCTGCTCAGAACCATTCGTCGATCCCAGGTTTCCTGATGGTCAAGCCACCGACCATCGATGGGAAGATCGGTCCCGAGGAATGGAAAGGGGCCCCAACCGTCGAGGGGGGATTTGACGAGAAGACAGGAGAGGCTTCCCAGCAGAGAATGAAATTCTGGTTGGCCTACGACTCCAAGTACATTTATTTCGCCGCAGATCTCGAGGAGAAGGACCCGAAAAACATCCACGCGACCGAAACGCGGACCAATGTGGCGTTCGATGGTGACGACTGGGTGGCACTGGCGATTGACCCCTTCGGGACTGGAACGGATCTCAATCGCTTCGACGTCAATCCGCTCGGGACGACGCACATCCGCATGTCTGGCGGAAGGGCGGCGAAGCGGGAATGGATGGGCGACTTTACCGGAGGCGCCAGCCGTACTCCGGATGGCTGGCAAATTGAAGCCCGCATTCCCTGGGGAATCATGCAGCTGCCTTCGTCGGGAAAGCGAACGCTGCGGCTGACCTTTGTCAGGTGGTGCCAAGGCACCCAGCGCTCCTTTGAGACTGATGATATATCTGCGCAGAACCTCTCGAACGTCGCCCGTTGGGTTGATGTCGAGGTCCCCAAGCCAGATGACCAACGTATTCTCAAGCTGCTCCCCTACACCTACGCCGGCGCAACCAAGAAGCAGGGCATTTTCAATAGCGGCCTCGACCTCAAAACCGAGATGACGGACAGTCTGGAACTGGTGGGCTCTGCCAATCCCGACTTTAGGAACATCG
>JAYROD010000457.1:0-9435 GCA_041911835.1 Fimbriimonadaceae bacterium
AGTCGACCCCGTGTCACGCTGCGCGCGGATCCAGGCCGGCATTCTCGGTCCGGCTCTGGAAGAGCAACTGAAGCCGCATGGCCTCACCCTGCGCCATATTCCGCAATCGTGGGAATTCTCATCGCTGGGCGGTTGGATCGCGACTCGCTCGTCCGGTCACTATGCGACCCATCTCACGCATATTGACGACATGGTGGAATGCCTGCGCGTGGTCACTCCGGCGGGAACGATCCAGAACCGCCGGCTGCCAGGCTCCGGTGCTGGACCCAATCCGGATCGGCTGTTCATCGGGTCTGAAGGCTCGCTGGGCATCATCACCGAAGCATGGATGCGTCTTCAGGGGCGTGTGAAATTTCGTGCGAATGCGTCGCTCTCCTTCAAGACGTTCTATCAGGGTGCCAAGGCCATCCGTCAGATCACGCAAGCAGGACTGTTCCCGGCGAACTGTCGCTATCTGGACGAGCAGGACGCCATGTTCTATGGCGCTGGAGGCGGCACCGATTCGGTCCTGTTGATCGGCTTCGAATCCGCCGACCATCCGGTAGACGCGTGGCTCAAGCGTAGTCTCGAGATCTGCAAGGACTTCGGTGGCGTCGTGAAGCAACAGGCGGGAACTGCGGATAACGCGCTGGAGACCAGCCGTAGCGGGCCGCAAGGCAATTGGCGACACCAGTTTCGATATCTGCCCCGTTTGATGCATACGCGCGCAGCGATGGGAATCGTCAGCTTCACGTTCGAAACGGCCTTCACTTGGGATCGGTTCGAAGAAGTCGACACCGAAATCACGCGTCGCATCCGGAAGGCAGAGGACGAAAATCTTGGCGGCGGCATCGTCTGCCGCAGATTCTCCTTCCTCTATCCCGACGGCCCGGCTCCTTACTATTCGATCATGGCTCCTTCGACGCATGCCAACAGCCTTGAAGCCTACAAGATGCTCCACGACGTTGCTTCGGACGCGCTGATAGAACTCGGTGCAACCATCACGCACCATCATGCTGTCGGCAGATCGTTCCGGCCTTGGTACGACAAGGAAGTCGATCCGTTGTTCCGCCGTGTGCTGGCAGCGGCCAAAACCGAACTGGACCCGAAGTGGATGTTAAACCCTGGGCTGCTCGTTGATAGGCCAGCGCGCCTCAAGATCGTCGGTTAGCACTTTCCAGCAATGATCGATCTCTACTTCTGGCCGACCCCAAACGGATACAAAGCATCGATAATGCTGTCAGAGTTGGACTTGGAGCATCGTGTAATTCCGGTTGATATCACCGCAGGTGAGCAGTTTCATCCGGAATTTCTGAAAATTAATCCGAATAACAAAGTGCCTGCCATTGTGGATCACGATGGCCCGCACAACAGGCCTTATGCAGTTTTTGAGTCCGCTGTCATCCTGCTCTATCTTGCTGAAAAGACCGGTAGATTCCTCTCCCAGGATCCTGAAAAGCGCTACGACGCGCTGAAGTGGCTTCTGTTTCAGAATGCGACGATGGGGCCAATGTTGGGCCAAGCGCACCACTTCATGGTGTATGCGACTGAGAAGATCGACTACGCGATCAATCGCTATGATCAGGAAGTTGGTCGAATATACAACGTTCTCGAGAAGCGCCTTGGCAAATCTGAATATCTCGCTGGCGAGTATTCCATCGCTGACATCAGCACATTCCCTTGGGTTCGCACGCGAAAGTTGCATCGACGCGACTTGTCGGGATATCCGAACATCTATCGATGGTACCAAGCGATCAAAGACCGTCCGGGAGTTCGAGCGGGCATAGATACCTTGTCCGACAGCAAGCAATGGGAAGCAAAGCCGGGCACAGAGGCCTGGAAGAACATGTTCGGAAATGACGGAAGTCCGTAGCGATTGCACACATCCCACAGGGTGTACGGCGCGACGTCATTCACGCACCATCTGAGGACTATCCCCATGCCCATACTGCAATATCTGACGACCACGCATTTCGATTTCGGTGCCGTGAAGGTGCTCGGCGACGAACTCGCGCGGCTTGGCGTGAAGAAGCCGCTGATCACGACGGACAAGGGCGTGGTCTCGGCGGGGTTGATCGAGCAGGTCTTACACCCGATCACACCGAAACCGGCCTGGCCCATCTTCGACGAGACACCGGGCAACCCGACCGAAGAGGCAACGCTGAAGGCGTTCGCGCTCTACAGGACCGAAGGCTGCGATGGCGTGGTTTGCGTCGGCGGCGGGTCGGCGTTGGATCTCGGCAAGGCGGTGGCGCTGCTTGCGGTGTCGGGCGGGCCGCTTTCGCAGTTCGATCCGCTGAAACTCGGAGCGAAGAACATCAAGGGTGTCGCGCCTGTGATCGCGATCCCGACGACGGCGGGTACGGGATCAGAGGTCTCCGTCGGTATCGTCATCACCATGAACTCCGGCGAGAAGATGACGTTCGCCGATTCGCGGATCATTCCGAAGGTCGCGATCTGCGATCCGGAATTGACGCTGGGCTTGCCGCCGCTGCTCACCGCCGCGACCGGTATGGATGCGATGACCCATTGCATCGAAGCCGTGCTGACGCCGCACGTCAATCCGCCGGCCGAAGGTGTGGGCTATGACGGGTTGTGGCGCTCGTGGCGCTGGATCCGCCAAGCGGTGCAGAACCCGAAAGATCGCGACGCGCGATGGCACATGATGATGGCCTCAACCGAGGGCGCGATGGCGTTCGTGAAGGGACTTGGCGCCGTGCACGCGATGAGCCATGCGGCGGGGCGTCTGCCCGATCTCAAGCTGCATCACGGTACGCTGAACGCGGTGTTCCTGCCGACAGTGCTGCGCTTCCACGACGGGCACGCGACGGACAAGTACGAGCGGCTGCGCTCGTCCATGGGCCTCGATCCGAACGCAGATTTGGCGAAGGCGATCGAACGGTTGAACGCGGAGATCGGCTTGCCGAAGGGCTTGGGTGCAATGGGCCTGACCGAGAGCCGCATTCCCGATCTCATCCCCTTTGCGCTCGGCGACCTCGCGAACTTCGGCAACCCGCGCCGCGCCGACGCGGACGACTACGCGGTGATGTTCAAGGCGGCGATGTAGCCGTTCGTCGAACGGCACTGTAGTTTCGAAGGAAGCGACCATGGATTTTCATTTCGCGACGGTGTGGGAGCAGGTCGCGGACACGCGTCCGGATGCGCCGGCGCTCATCTGCGGGGACGTCACGCGTACCTGGCGCGAGTACGACGAGCGCGCCGCGCGGTTCGCGGGTCTGCTCGGCGCGCACCGCCTCGGCGTGGGCGCAAAGGTGGGTCTCTACCTCCACAACTCCAACGAATACGTCGAGGCGCAGTACGGCGTCTTCAAGATGCGCGGTTGCCCGATCAACGTGAACTATCGCTACAAGGCGGACGAGCTCGTCTATCTGCTCGACAACGCCGATGCGGAGGCGGTGGTCTTTCATGCGTCCTACGCGATGCGCATCTGGGAGATCCGCTCGCGGCTGCCACGCGTGAAGCTCTGGGTGCAGGTCGACGACGGCACGGAGGCGTTGCGGCACAGTGCGGTCGACTACGAGCGGGCGTTGCGCGACGCCACGCCCGCACCGCGCATCGAGCGGCGCGCGGACGATCTCTACATGCTCTACACGGGCGGCACCACGGGCATGCCGAAGGGTGTCATGTATCCGAACGGCCAGCTCTGCCATGTGCTCACGGCCTATTCGCTTGCGGCACGTGAACTGGCGCCGCCGACGTCGCCCGAGCAGGTGCCTGCACTAGTCTCGCAGCTGGCCGCGCAGGGCCAGACACCGAGGAGCCTGCCCGCCTGCCCGCTCATGCACGGCACCGGCATGTGGCTCGGCACTATGATTCCGCTCTGCCTCGGCGGCTCGGTCGTTACCACCTCGAGGCTCGGATTCGATGCGGACCTCCTCTGGTCGCTGGTGGAAGAGCATCGCGTGAACGACGTCGTCATCGTGGGCGATGCCTTCGCCAGGCCGATGCTGGCCGCCCTCGACGAGGCGAAGAAACGCGGCACGCCATACGATCTCTCGTCGCTGCGCCAGATCGTCTCGAGCGGCGTCATGTGGAGTGCGGAGGTGAAGGCGGGGCTGCTCGCGCACCACGACATGACCCTCGTCGACACGATGGGCTCGACCGAAGGCGGGAGTATGGGCAGTGCGGTGAGCAACCGTGCGAGCCCGGCGGCGACAGCGAAGTTCGCGCTGAACGAAGGCGTACGTGTGTTTATCGACGACAGCCGCGAAGTGCGGCCGGGCTCCGGGGAGATCGGCAAGCTCGCGACGTCGGGGCTCGTGCCGATCGGCTACTACAAGGATCCGCAGAAGTCCGCCGAGACGTTCCGCGAGATCGGCGGCGTACGCTACAGCTTTCCGGGCGACTACGCGCGCGTCGAGGCGGACGGATCCATCACGCTGCTCGGTCGCGGCAGCGTGTGCATCAACACCGCTGGAGAGAAGGTCTTTCCGGAGGAGGTGGAGGAGGTCGTGAAGCGCCACCCTGCGGTGTACGACTGCCTCGTGGTCGGCGTGCCCGATCCGCGCTTCGGCGAGCGCGTCGTCGCGGTCGCTTCGGCACGTGCAGGCGAAGTCGCCGAGCCGCAGGAGATCATCGACTACTCGGGCGGTCACCTCGCGGGCTACAAGGTGCCGCGCCACGTGGTGCTGGTCGAGGAAGTGCGTCGAGCACCGAACGGCAAGGCCGACTACAAGTGGGCAAAGCAGGCGGCGCTCGACGCGCTGCAGGGCTGACGGGAATCCCGCCGCTCCGGCCCGCCGAGGATAAGTGGATTAACCCGCAATTCTGCCGCGGTCGGCAAGTACTGCCGGGAGGGTACGGATGCAGGCTGCGGCGCTGGTGATTGCCGCTGCGGAGATTGCTGGCACGGCGCGGAGTGCTCGACGCACGTTGGCGCTAGCGGTGTACTCACGTCGCGTGGTGATCGGCCACGGCGGCAGGTGCGGTACCCTCGAGTCCTCACCATGTGTCAACGCCGATTGCTCGCGAACTAAAGTAGAGAGCATGACCCGACTGAAGACCGGCGGCCGCAAACAGGGCATCCCAAATCGCCGAACGACCGAGTTGTTGGAACTCATTGAGCAGCGATTCCCCAACTACCACCCGGTGGTTGCCAACGCTCAGTGACAGTTGTTAGGCCGTGGTCGCCAAAAGTGGGGTTCATGCCTCAGCCAGGCAGGGTTATCTACACCCTGCCCTTGCCGTCTCTGGCTAAGGATGGGATGATTTCCACAGTTTCCCATATTTTTATTACCAAACCCATCCTTCTATGGCACGACGACCATCACTATCTCCCGAGAAGACGACGATCACGCTCGAGCCCGACGTACGTCAGTACCTCGAGCGCCGCGCTCGCGAAGAAGGGCGCTCACTCAAGTGGCTGATCAACAATGCGTTACGTAAGGAGATGTTCTCCGAAGATGCGCTGAGTAGACAGCCAGAGCTATTCCGCGAAAAGGCCTCCTAATCCCCGTCCACATGCAAATCATCACTGTTATTAACGCGAAGGGAGGCTGCGGCAAGTCGACCATTGCCATGAATCTCTCCGCGGGCTTGGGGCATCTTGGGTACCGCACGCTGCTGATCGACATGGATCCGCAGGCGCAAGTCACTCAATGGCTCGGCCTCGGCGATGGCCTCACCGCAAGAGGCACCCTCGTCATGGTCATGGCTGGGCAGCAGTCGATCGCCGAGATCAACCAAGCGACGACCATTCCAAACCTCTCTTTTGTATCGAGCGCCGAAGAGCTCGAACACCTCGGTCGCCGTATTACCGATCAGGAGCACTACCACCTGCTTCTGACCAATGCACTCGGTGCGATGACGGAGCAGTTCGACTTCGTTGTCCTCGACAGCCCGAACCAGATCAGCCCGATCATGGAAAACGCGATCTACCCCGCTGACCTCTTCATCGTGCCCTTCGAAAGCACGAAAGCCGTGAAGAGCTACGGCAACGTCTTCAAGCTCATCCTCAATTTGCGTGGTGACGACCCCCTCACCTTGCATGTGCTCTCGAATATCAGCCTCAAGGGCGTGCATCACCGCATCGAGCACCTCATGCAGATCGACGGCATCCAAGTTGCCGACACCGAGATCCGTCCGTGCGGCTGGCTCGCTCAAGTAGACGAGCACGGCGGGTCGATCTTCGACTATCGACCGAACTCAAAGGGCGCCCAGGATTTCACGAAGCTCCGCGACGAAGTGCTGAGGGTCTTAGGTCATCCCCTCCCCCAGGTCGACGTGACACCGCAAGGCGAACCGCCGGCGGAACTATTAGCAGCGAACGAATAGAACTATGAGCGAAAAACAACAACCACAAAGCCGCATGGCGATGATTCGGGAGCAGGCCGCAAAGGGTGAGCTCGGCAAGACGGTCATTCCCTTCACCGGTCGCAGGATCGTCTCGATCGAAAAGCTCGTCGAGGATCCCGAGAACGAACGCAAGACCTTTGACGATATGGACGATCTTGTCGCGTCCATCAAAGCACACGGAGTCTTGGAACCGCTCGCGGTCGCCGAACTCGGGGACGGAACCTATCGAATTATCTTCGGGCATCGCCGTTTTCGCGCGGCCAAAATGGCCGGAAGGACAGAGATCGAAGTCCTCATCCGTGAGCCCGAAGAACAATGGGAGCGACGGAAGAAGAGCCTCGTTACCAACGTGCAGCGCTCCGACATCCGCCCGCTCGAGCTCGCGACGAGCTTGAACCTTCTGATGGAGAACGATCCGACGATCAAGACCAAACGAGACCTCGCTGCTCAGATCGGTAAAAGCGAGGTTTGGGTGAGCAAGATGTTGCGCATCCTCGACCTTCCGGAAGCTCTTAAGGAGAAACTTTCGACGTCGAAAGTTCTTATCTCCGCCGAAGCGGCATCCGAAGCCGCTCGCCAGACCGACAGCTCGCTGCAGGAAGCGCTCATCGATGGGCTCGTCTCGGGCGCGACCGTCCGCGAGATCCGCGAGCAGATCAATATTCACAAGGGCAAAGCGCCTGCGCAGACAACCGAAAGCACGGTGACACCAAAACCGAAGTGGGTGTTCCACACGGAGCACAGCGCCGACGTCATCGTGCAATCAAAGAAAGCGCGCCTTTCGCTTAACGAACGCATCGAAGCACTCGCGGAGGCACTCAAGCAGGCCAAGGCTGAACGCGACTAGCCGCGGCCGATAGGCCGTCACCCTATGAATCCCACCGAACAAAAAGAACAAGGTGAATCAAGCAACGTCGTTCCCTTCACCGGGGCGAGTGTTGTTGCAAAACCCGACCCGCTTCTCGAGGAGCTCAACGTCGTCCGACTCGAAGGCCGTTATTTCTCCTTCGACAAACACGAAGCGAAGAATAAGACCGGTATTTACGAGTTCCGCGATGGCAACCGCGGCATCGTCATCGAGACGAATCCACGCTACGGACAGCCGTCCATCATCGCGTACAAAGTGCTGCAGGCGGTGTTCCGCAAGATCACGCTTGAAGGGCGCCCGTATCCGGAGACGGTAGCGTTTAGCTACCGCGAACTCGCCCGCATGATCGGCCGAGACGTCATGGGCGGACGTGATTCGAAGCAGCTCATCACGGCGATCCGCCAGCTACGCCAGACGACTGTCTGGCTCTACCTCTACGATGACAAGGGCAACAAGCTGTCGCAGTTCGGTTCGAAGGAGTTTTCACTCGTCATCACCACCGGTTTGATCGGTGAAGGCAAGGTTGGAAATCCGCTGCTCAAAGCGGCGGTACTGACTGTCCATCCCATCATCATGGACAGCATGCGGCAGGGGCATTTCGCGATCTTCAACTGGACGCGCTTAATCGAGCTCGAGCCGATCGCCGCGGCGATGTTTAAGCGCCTCTATCTCCACCTGTCGAACCTCTACGAAAACAAGCACACGAAGGAATCGCTCAAGTTCGAAAAGCTCTATGAGGACATCTGCGGCGAATGGCTCGGCGGCCTCAAGCCGGAGCGTTACAAATCGAGGATCGTGAAGCAGCTCGGCGTCTATCTCACCGCGCTCCAAGACTCGGGGCTCATTCGTTCATTCGCCATTGAGAAAGCCGCGGATCAGAAGAGCTTCAAACTGGTCTTCAAGCCGGGAAAGTCGTTTTTCTACGACTACGACCACTTCTACCGAAAGGACGGTCAACGCCTGTTGCAGTTTCAGGAGGCGGCTGACCGCGTACACCTCAAGAGCCCGTCCAATGCCGTCCGTAGCTTCTACCAGTTGGCGCTCAACGCTGACGAGCGGACGCTCGACGAGATGGTGTTCTCAGAGAAGGACATCGCTTTCGCCCGACAGATGATCGATCAGTTCGGCGAAGACTCCTTCCTCGATCTCATCAAGTTCGCGGTGAACGAAGCGCCAAAGACGAAGTTCACGATGACCACCATCGGCGCCGTGAAGATCTACATTCCTGCTTGGCAAACCGACCGAGAGGCGCGCACCAAGCGCATGACCAAACGCCGAGACGAAGAGAGCAAGCGCCAACAAGAGATAAAGAACGAGGAATACGAGAGCTTCAAGCGCCAGGCGGTGTTCGCTTACCTCGAACGGTGTACCCCAGAGGAGCGTGAAGAGATACGCCAGATCGCCACCGTCAAGATCGATGCTGAGTATCCCGAACACCACCAAATGCGAAGTCTCATGCTGACCGTCTCCGAGCGGGCGCTCATCGAAGAGCGCTGCTCGTTACCGGATTTCGAGACCTGGCTCGAGGCTCATTCTTAGCCCTTTGCAGACCTCTCAGAGTGTGGGCTTTTAGGAAAGAAAGCCGTGGGCTTTTGGGGTAGAGGGTGTGGGCTTTTAGGAAAGAAGGCGTGGGCTTTTAGGGTAGAAGGTGTGGGCTTTTAGGAAAGCCTTTCGGGCGACAAACGACGATATCGCGTTGAAAAATAACGCCATTATCGCCATCACGGTTTTGCTCTGATTGTTCTTTAATAAGCTTCTAGTACATAGGGAGATGTGGGGTACCAAAGAAGGGGGTACCGAAGTAAGGAAACAGCGATGAATCTGCAGACCGGATCGTCGCGAGAACTTTCGACGTCGAAAGTTTTTCCCTCCTTCCACTCACGTTCTCTTTCACCGGTGTTCGGGTCACGGTAACGGAGCATCGGTGTCCGGTAGCTATCGCAAACGGACATCCGGTGTCGCGGTACCTGTCCTCCTCACGTCGGACGACCCATCCCAAGTACTGTCCCTTCCAGGGGACAGGTAGGGAGGCGGGCGCAAGCCCGCCAATACTGGTACGCGGGGGGGTTGTCTGGGGGTGGTTCCACCCCCGACCCCAAGGGATTCCTCCACGGGCTATCGGGACTCGCACTCTCTCTCACATGGTCTAGCGAACATCTGTCCTTTATCTTCTTCCGTCGATAAAGAACATCTGTCCGGTAGCCCAACGTTTGTGCGTCGCCAATCCCTTGGGGTCGGGGCTGCTCAAAAAGCGATCAGCCGCGCAAAGCCGC
>JAYROD010000458.1:0-10049 GCA_041911835.1 Fimbriimonadaceae bacterium
GGAGGACAATCCCCCTGCCGGCGAATTCACGGCGAACGTGAATACGGTCTCCGGCCTGCTCTCGATCACCGACATTCCCTATGCGGGCTTAGTTCAGGCCGCAACGGATCTCAACGTTCAGATCATGCAGAGTTATCCTCCACTTCCTTGATCCTGACTGGATTCCTGACCGGCATTTAGTGCGATGCGTGCGCTCGAGGCGTGCGCATCGTCCATAGTAGGAGGCGGCAATGGGCGAAATCGAGACACGACAAAAGAGCAGCACGAGGAACTGGCTGCTCGTCATTCTGGCTCTGGCTGGTTGGTATGTGGCCATTAAACGGACGGCGTTCCCGACCTTTCAAGAGGCCTCGGACGTTTTGGTCTATCAGGCCATAAATGCCGCCCACGGAGGCACCTTCCCCACTCGTTGGCTGGGACTCGTCGGGCCAGCAGACACTCCATATTCTTCCCAATTTGGCCTCCAGGGATTCGTCTTCGCCCTCCCGGCAAACATCGGAATCCCTCCAGGAAAACCCTATTTGATCACGATTTGGCTGCTCAGCGCGCTGCTTTTTGCGGCGATCGCTACGGCATTTGCGCGGAGCGCCTCATCCCTATTCTCCGGGGGCGCAGGGAAGTGGGTAGTTGGACTACTTTTCATCTCCCCGTGGCTGATTCTCATGGCCGACAGCCCCTATTGGATGGTGGGATTAATGATTTGGCCATTCGTATTCGCGTGGGCGCACTATCAGCAATGGGCGATGGCAGGAACGGGCCGAACTTGGTTCCTGTTGGGAGTCACATTCCTAGTGATGCTCAAGTCCTTATGCGGATACGAATATATCACCAATGTTCTGCTTTCCGTACTCGTGCCGATCACATACTTCGAGTACCTCTATGGCGGAGGCTGGAAGCGAATACTGGTCAATGGATTCATGGCAGTGGTCGCAGGAGGGATCGGGTTCCTCTTGGCGGTCGGAATCCACGCAAGCGAGCTCAAATGGAATACCGGGTCATGGGAGAATGCACGGGAGGCTATCGTCGATCGAGCAGTGGCGCGAGGAACGTTCTCGAAGTACGCTAAGAGTGATGGTGGAATTCTGATCCCCTCCGATGCGCACTGGACCGATGCCATCAAGTCCTATTTTGGGGCTGGACGTCCGAGGGTCGAGATCAATCAGGCCGAGCTCACGGAACAAAAAAACTTCGTATACACAGACCCGAATGTCGGCAAGTTTTCGAAGGCGTCCGGATTCATCAACCTGCTGATGTTCTTGGTGACTATCGCCTCAATCGTCGCGGGGTGGCTCACGTCTAAACGTCTGAAGTCGAATGGAGACACCGCTTCCGCGGCCAAATTGAAGGCACTTGCATGCGCGACGATAGTCGCCATCCCCATTTCATTCTCGTGGTCAGTTGCGGCCTTTCGGCACATGTACTACCACTGGCATCTCAATTACATCACATTCTACGTGCCGATGTATCTTACTGCCTATGCTCTGCTAGGTGCCTGGTGGACCTTGCGAAAACCGCGACCCGCAGAGACTGCGCCAGAGGACAACGCTTAAGAAGTTGTTTCAGTGCGGGGATTGTAGCGCCCAAATGCCGCAGCAACAAGAATTCGAACTAAATTCCAGTTGCCTTTCAAAAAACTGATCTTTGTTGGCGGTTTTTCTCCCTTTGGGTACCGACGTGCGACAGGTGTTTCCTTCGTACGAAATCCCAGCCTCGCCGCTCTCACGTTGAGATAGGGGAGCAGCTCATAGGTGATGAAACAGTCCCGGAATGGCTGCACGCGAGGGTCCAAGAGGAGTCTTCTGCTGTATCCGCGAAAGCCATTCGTTGTATCTGTGTAATGGAATCGGGAAGCAATGCTTAGGATGGGAGCATGAAGTAAGTGAATCGCCAACAATCGAACCAAGGGCGTATTGACCGCTTCCCCACCCTTCACGAATCTGGAACCCTGGACCATATCCCATCCATCTCGCAGATCGGCAAGGATCGTGAAAATCCCCTCGACGCCATCCTTGTCGTTCCCGTCGATTGTCACGATGCCCAGATAACCTTGCCGGAGAGCATAGGCGTAGCCCATTCTGAGTTGCGCGCTCAATTTCCCTGGCCCTGTCTTTGTCAGGAGCGAACGGACGTGGTTCTTGCGAAGGAATTCAAGATCGAGCGAGCCGTCTGTGCTGCCACCATCCGCGACGAGGACGTCGGCATGTTTCCATATCTGGAGGTCCATCATCTTGGAGAGCTGATTTTGGATGCGCTCTCCTTCGTTGATGACGGGGATTACTATGCAGTAGTCGGACTCCCTCGAAGCCAGCTCATCAATCCGAAACTCGGGCACCTGCCAATCGCGGTCGTCAATTGTCTCCTCCACTGATAGGGGCCTTCGCTCATTGGGTCCCATTCAATCCCCACCATAGGCTTTGCCAGCATGCACCAGTGCCTGTTCGACAGCCGCTGTATTGGGCTTGCTCCACCCAGACCTCATCTCTACCGACGCCCAGCCGGAGTATCCGCTGTCTCGAAGTGCGGATGCAAATCGATCATGATCCACCCCGCCGCTCCCGATGACGGCGAGATGCGGCTCGCTCACGTGAAAGTGCCGGAGCATTGGTGAGGCCACGCGAATCCACTCTGTCGGATCCTCCCCGTTGAGGGTCATGATGCCGGAATCGAGATGGAGCCGAACAGCCGGATGATCGACCCGCTCCACGACTCGAAGCGTTTCAGCGGTGTTGGTCATAAAATCTGCGCCATATTCCGGAGGATTAGGCTCAAGACAGAACACGGCCCCAGCTTTTGCTGCCTCTTCGCCGCAATGTCGAAAGAAGGGCACCGAAATCGCGATTGCTTCATTTTCGGAAAGCTGCCCCCTAAGCCGGTTCTTCGGAGAACCGAACACAAGTGGACCGGCGCCCAGCCACCCTCCCAATCGGCAGATTTTGGCAACGTACTCCAGCATTGTTTCACGATCGCTGTCGGTTCCAAAGAGGGCGAACTCAGGGTGCCCGAATAGAAGCGCCTGCAACGACGAGACAGGCACCCCTCGTGAGTCCCACATATCTCGCACGGGGATTGAGGCCTCTTCCATAACCGCTGTCGGATCACTCCAGATCTTTGTCGGTGCGATCTCGATGCCTGAGACGCCATTCTCGAGCATCAATTTAACGACATCGAGTTCCTCGTCCGGCTCCCAGGCAATGTTAGATAACGCTAGCTTCATTGAACCTCGGAGTCTTTCGCTTCAATGACGAAGTCACGAATCCTACGGATCGTCTCATCCGCAGTATAGAGGTAATCTCCGAAGCCGCCAAAATCCGAAGCATACAGCGTATGCATGTCGTATCGTATCGGACCACGCTCCGTCACGGTCTCATAGTCGACCCCAAAACACTTTGCGGCAACATCGCCACAGCGAATAGGCTCCGTGGCGAAATTGACCAGTTTCAATCCCAGTCCCAACGCCGTGCAAACGTCCATCCACAAGCGGGACATATCGTACCACTGAAACTCGCTGTCCTTATGGGTGTAGTCAAGGGCGTTATGGTGTAAGAGATCATAGACAAAGTTCTTCTTCAGGCCAATACCAAACAAGCCAGGAAGTCGAAGAACCAAGTAGTCCTCAAAGGTCCTGCGCACAAATTCCTCGAGGTAAAACCGGTGGCGCCCATAGGGATCCGTCGCTTCAGGATCAATTGGCGTCGACTCATCGACGTCGACCGGATTTCGATATACGTCTACCGTTGAGATCAAGACGAACCGCCTCGCCGCAACCTTGCCGATCAGGCTCATCAACAGCTCAAGATTCTTGAGGTCCTCGACGGGTTGTTGGTTTGCGACCCATTTGGCGGCGGGAGCTCCCGCACAGACGACCAAATCGTATGACTTGCCCACAATATCCCCGATGTTCTGCGAGTTGTAGATGTCGGTGAACTCGCTCTGTCGCTTCAGTGTTCCTCCGACGAAGCCCGTGTAGCCGATCAGCGCCGAGCTCATCAGACGACATTGACCCTATTGTTCTCTTCCGTCGCCTGCCCTGAAACGGAGCTGTTCGTCTCGTACTCCGTAAAGTAAAGCGGCATTTCTTTCACTTCTTCAAGGATCCTCGCCATATACTCGGAGAGCACAGTTAAGATAATGAACAAGAAGAAGAACATCGTCGTGCTAACCAAGTTTGTCGTCAGCCAACCCTCGGCAAGGCGTTGATTGACGAGCCGAACGACAACGATGTATACGATGTAGCCCAAACTGAGGAAAGATGCAATAAGGCCCAGAAATGTCACCATCCTCAGCGGTGCCGCGGAGTTGCTGAAGATGAGATCGGCTCCTTTTCGGATAGCCGACCAAGCTCCAACCCGGTGTTTGCTGACCGATCTTCTGAACTTGCGCTCATACGGAATATGGGTCTGCCGAAAGCCCACAACCGAATTAAGGTACTTCAGATAGCGACTCTTATTTCGAATTCGAGTTATCGAGTTCACGACTTGGCGGCTCATGACCCGAAAATATGAGGCATTGGGCTCAATTTCCACGCCCAAGATCCTGCTGGCCAACTTGAAGCCGGGCTTTGCAAGCGCCCGCACTAACGGACGGTCGTCTCGCCGATCGGACCGATCCGCGATAACCACGTTCGCTCCAGAAACTGCCTCTGCGACCAGCGTCGGGATGAGTTCTGGAGGGTCGTGCTCGATCTCCATGATGACCACGTAGTCGCCAATCGAATTGTCCATCCCAGCGACAATGGCCGTTTCCCGATCATAAGTTCTCGAAAGCCTGACATATCGGATGTTCTTGAAGCGCTGCTGAAGCACGCGCACCTTTTCGGCAAGCTCGTCGGCCGATCCGTTATCGACAATGAGGATCTCATAGTGCCGATAGTTCGGCGATAGAACGGCATCGAGGTCGGTCAAAAACCCATCGATGATATCTGCATCGTTTTCGACCACCGCCAAGACCGTGACTACAATGTCGCCGTTGGGGTTGTGTGCTGGCCTAATCGCTTCACTCATGTCAATTCGTCGAAAGCCCCGTCTGTTTCTGCTGGTCCGCCTGCAGCTCCGCGTTTTGTATTGAGTGGAGTATGTCGTAGATGTTATCGATCTTGCCCCCCATCACAACGGACAGGCCCTTGAATCCGTAGTCTGACCGATACAGGATTGGTCTTCCATCGTCGTTTTCGTTCTGCGGCAACGTCGTTTTCACCTCAAAGAGCGATTCGACGTACCTCGATCGGGCGATTACCGGCAAATATCTCTGTGCGTCTCGCAGCATATAGATCGCCCTCGGCTCCGGAGGGTGGCTCTTCAAGTAGGCATAGGGGTCTCGCTCAGACTCGCCATCGAGCCAGCTCTCATGCGGAGTATAGCGGACATGAGTGAGACTAAACAAATTTCGTGCCGGAAATGGCATGGTCGAGAAGAACGGGCCGTCCATGACCGTGATGCCGACATTTGCCAACTCTGGCGCAGGAAGGACGAGTGCGACTTCGGCCACCTCGTGCTTCATCGGGATCGATGGCAGGCCAGAGTCCCTCAATATGGAGTTGATTCGCGAGTAGGTCGCGACCACCACGGATTGAGATTCGATCGTCTCCCGATTTTGGGAAATAACTCTCAGTCCACCATCGTCGGCCTCGATCCGGTATACCGTCCAGTCTGTGCGAACGTCGATTGATTCGGCCGCCATGCGGTTCATCAAGAGTTGCCTTAATTTCACGGCATCGAACGCATATTCGGTAACGGAATATGCGGCTTCGATGAGGGCCGAATCGAATAGGGAAAGAATCTCTGCCGGGGCGGGCTCGATCGGCGCTCCAACGGTCGAGCAGAACTTTTCAAACTGGTAGGCGCTTACTTTCGAGTTGTTTCGGGCTATCGCATAGATTTTCTGAAAGTCCTGGACGACACATGCAGAGAAGTCCTCGACGAACCTAGGGAAGTTGACTCGCGAACGAATCGCTGTGAGAAGGCTGCGCGGATAGTGATAGCCATTGTGGACGCGTGCCTGATTCACGAATGAAGCCCGGGTCAAGAGCTCTGGGGCACCGTCCACGAGGGTGACAGTCTTACCCAACTCTCTGTGATACAGTGCAAGGCAGCAGCCGAAGAAGCCGCCACCGACGATCGTGACCTCGCTCGCAGCGATTGGTATGCTAGCCATCGGCGCTCCCCTCACCAGCTGTTAAGCAGGTGCCGGTCATGGGTTTGCACCATTCCGGGGCCTGAACACCCGGATGATTCGATTGACGCCGCCGCGAACAACCCACACAATGAAGAATACGATGGTGGACGGGCGCCTGGCGAAGAGTCCAAAAAGCGTTCCCCACCGGTTCGATTCGCCTCGACCTCTTAGAATCTTCCCAAACACGCTCCCGGAGTACTGGGTGAGCGCTGCGACGAAACTGGTACCGAGGTACCGAAATCCACTGGGCGCGTACGCACGGTTCTTTCGAATCACCTGCCGAATGCAATCGACCATCAGGATATAGTTGCGCGATGCCGAACCTTGGACTTGCCTGTAGTCGGCCTTGCAGTCGGGCAGATAAATGTGCTTGAACCGCCGAACAATCCGCATCTGAAGATCCCAGTCTTCCGCAATAATGATCATCGGATCGAAGGGACCGCACACTTCGATCGCCCGCCTGCGGATGAGGAGCCCGCACGTCTGAGACCACATCTCTTTGATGTACAGTTCTCGCTTCTTGAGATTCGGAAGCGCTCGCACCTGAAGCTCGTCCGGAAATGGCTTCAGATTCTCATCGACGAGCCGATACCATCCCGCCACGCTTCCGACTTCCTCGTCTTCCAAGAAGGGCTTGAGTCGTCCTTCGATGCAGTCGGGATGAAGGACGTCGTCTGCGTCAAGAAACGCTATGATCTCGCCTTTCGAATGGTAGATCCCCGCATTTCGGGCGGCATTGACACCGGTATTGGGTTGTTCGATGAGTATGACCCGGTCCCCATAGCTGCGAGCGACCTCCGATGTGTTGTCCGGGGACCCATCGTTGACGACGTAAATGCTGATGTTCTTATAGGTCTGCGTCAGGCAACTATCGATCGCGTCCGGCAGAAATCGGGCTTGTTTGTAGCAGGGAATGACGATTGCGACATGAGGAGCCGATTCCATAAGCTATTCCACATCTGATGGACAAGAGTGGCTATTGAACGGAAGTCCCATTGGCCAGAAGCGGCGTTCGATCGAGTCCCGGTACCAGCCGCTGCACCAATCGACCTCGTTCCGTGACGAACCAGGGCTCGGCGGCCAACGCGGCGACGATCCCGATCATCATCATTCCCCGGGAGAAAATCAAGTACTCCGCAAGTCCATGTACGGCAAAAATCACGCCACAAATGTAGGCGGAATACGCGAATGGTCGAGCCGCGACGCTATTCCGAATGAAACTAAGCAGATACCCGATCAGCGAAAGCACAAACACGAGTCCGACGAGTCCAAATTCCGCGAAAATTCTCGGATACATCATGTCCAGCGTTCCGCCGACAGACGCGGTTGACACATAGGAGATCCGCTGACTCGCGCCGAGAGCGATGTTCGTCTTTCCTGCGCCGAACACAGGCTCCCGCATACCCAGTTCGACGAGTTCCCATCCTTTCTCCAGTCGGTAGCGGAACGTGCCTAGATAGGCGTTCGACTGGACAGTTTCGCCTTCGATGACCCTCGTGAATCGCTCGAGTTTGAGCGCAAAGACGATGATCCCCCAAATGAGAACCGCCGTAGAAACGCTGAGCAGGATGATGCCCGCCGTGCGCTTGCGTCCGTTCCAAGCGAAATAAACGACAGTTGCTAGACCGGCCCCAATGAACGCAACCAAGCCGCCGCGCGATTCCGTCGCGATGAACGCGCTGAGGAATAACAGGCCCATCAGCAGTTCCCACCACTTTGGACGACGCCTGAAGACCGGGTTAAACGCGATACCGGTCGCAACCAACATCTCGAATGCCAAAGAATTGAAGTGTGGCGCCGTTCCATAGGCCTTCTCGGCGAATTCGAAAATACCCTGCTGGGCGTAAAACCTTAGGCTCCAATCTCGAACTGCGGCAATGTGCTGTGCCTGTAATAGGCCGAGAATCGCCGAATAGGACATGGCCACATAAAACCAGTTCAGCATGATGTCCGGCCGAAACCCTCTGCGGTTGCATGCTTCTCGGACAACCAAGAAGTAGAGGTAGGTATTGAACATCAAGCCAAGCATTCGGCGATGGTCTTCAAAATCGACAACAATCGCGGGATTTAGCGTGTTGACCAAGACGCCGACGGTGGAGAGGATCATGAACGCGACGAAGGACCAATCCCAAAAGGTCAAGCGAACCGGTCCAAGACGCCATGTTCGATCGAGAATCAGCCAGAGGGCGATCAGTCGAATCGGGACGGAAACGAGGGGCGTGAACGGGACCTCGATTTTGATGAAATTGAGTGCAAACTCCGCAAACAGCGCAAAGCCCAGTGCATGCGACAGGAAAATACCCTTCGCCAAGCCGAGATCAGAGGCCGATTGAAACAGCGCCTTCGGCGCAATCGTCCGCGATACGACGCTCATTATGAGGTCAGCGCTTTAGCATCGGGGGACCCGGTTTCGAGAAGAGCGACGTCGTCGCTTTGCTCTGGAACCCGCGAAAGAGCGATGGTCAGCGTCTTGCATCCTGCCTCGACGAGTGCCTGCTGAACCTGGAGGAAGTCGACTGAGCGAGTTTGGCCGACGCGTGCGAGGAGGACGACCTCATCCATCTCGGACGCATAGCGAACGGCATCACTCGATTGCCTGGCCGGCAAGAAGTCGAACACTACCAAGTCGTAGCTCGCGATTGCATCGACGAGTTGCTGGGGCAAATTGAGTTCATGGTCTGAATGCGATCCAGTGAGTCCGCCATCGTAGACCTTGATCTTATCGGACACAGGTCCTGGACCTAGCTTGCCGAGACGTTTGGCGATCGGCCCGGACGGGTCGCCCTCGACGATGAGCACGGACGAACCCGTTCGAGCTGCGGATACAGCAACATTGAGCGCGGTTACCGTCGAGCCGGCGCCTTTCATGGTGCCGACGAAGCCCACGCGATACCCCTTCTTTTGGGAGCGCGCAAAATTGACTAGCAGGGATTCAAATGCCTCGGCAGGAGCCCGGTCGACACCTCTGAATGGCACTCGAAGCTCGGGGATCGTTCGATATGCCGGCTGAAGCGCCAACCGATTGAGCTGGGCCAGTGTGCGGATGGGGCTCCTTCGTGCTTCGGTCGAGATCGACCAAAAGAGCCCAAATCCAAGACCGATCACAAATCCCAGACTGATGTTGAGAACGTAATTTGGGGACACCGGATTCGGATTGCTGATCGCCGGAGTGATCAGCGACGTTACGGTCGATCGACCGGAGTCGGCAGCCCGAAGACTGTCGAGCCGCTCCGCGTACCCTTGATAGAGCCTTTCCTGGGCTGCCTGGTCGCGGAGAATGGCTTGGAGTTTCTGCTGAATCTCCGGCAGCTTCTGAATTTCGGCTTTCTTCGCGTCAACTGCTTGCTGCGCTGCCTGCAGCCGACCCGCAAAAGCCTTGATGCCAGACGAGGCCTCGAAAATTTGCCGCTGCAACTCTTGCTTGTTCGGATTGACCGTTCGCGTCGAGGCAGCCTTAATCTGGCCCTTGATTTGCCGAGCCTGCAATTCTAGATTCGCGATTCTCGCTTGGGCCAGCTTGACCTCTTCTCGCTCAGGGGTGTACTTCGCCAAAAGCTGCTGCAGGTCCGCCCGGGCCGAAGCCAACTGGGATTCGATCGTCTGAAGCGTCGGATTGTACTGATTCGTCGAAGAAGACTCGATGGTGTCGGGAGCCGAAGCGTAGTCTGAGCGTAGTCTTGTGATCCGGGACTGTTGAGTCTCTAAGTCGATCTGCGCATTGTCTCTAACCTGCTCGAGGTCTTTCAAGGCAACGACGTCGGATTGGACTTGCGCGTCGATATTGGGCGCAGTAAACGCTCGTTTGAGCTCGGTCGCCTGATTGTCGAGGTCTCTCAGTTTCGCCTCGACCTCGGTTTTCTGCTTCTCGAGCGACTTGA
>JAYROD010000459.1:0-2641 GCA_041911835.1 Fimbriimonadaceae bacterium
CCTCAGTCAAGCATATACGGCTACCGGTGGACCGAACTCGCTGGTGCGAAGCCCATGTCAGGGCACAGTTCCTTAGCGACCCTACCCGAGTACTACCGCCTCGTGAAAGCCGCGTGGAAACCTGTACCCGCAACCGAAGTTCCCGAGGAGACAGGACTTCAGCAGCTGCGATGGAAGCGTCCGACCGAGCAGCCTGAGGATCCCTATGTCACTCCAACGGACCAAGATAGCTGCTGGAGAAGCCCGGGTCCAAGTGCCGGTCCCTTCAAAGCACATTTGGGGGACGGAACCGTCGTGACCTACTGCTGGTATCGGTTCGCCGATCAGCCCGCGTTGTTAAATGCGGGCCTTACCGCCGCCGAGCGCGACGAGATTCAGAGGCGCGTCGAGTTGCTTCATCGAACTTGGAAGCGAAACCGGAATTATCTCGCACCGCCAAAATTTGGCAGACTGGCCCACATTGATCCGGCGTTGATCGTCACGCCTCCCAAGGGACTTGAAATCGGATATGTGCCAATCGTGGTGCGACAGGAACTGGAAAAGCGATAGTTTCAGCGCTTGTCGCGCATGAGCAGCCAGCTTCTTCATCGCTTCTCCCATTCCTTTGACGATAAGCCAATACGTCTCTGCATTGCAATTCCAATGATAACCCTGGTCGTTGGGCGACTCCGCTGCCGGACGCCAAAAACCGCGCGTTTCCACAAATGCGACGTTGCCTTTGAATTCCGGCTCTTCGGCGACGGCCGCCTGCGCTTCCATTAGGGCGATCGCAGTCTTGTCCTTTTCCTCGAAGCCACCCTGGCCCGTTTCAGCGATGACGAACGGTAACTTGGGTGCGTCGAGGTCCTTGCGGATGTCTCGTATGAAATTCGCCATGTTGCTTTCATATTCCGCTGTGAACTGCTGGTTGATTCGGTCGTTCCAGCCCTGGTGCCACGCAAACCCAGAGAGCACAACTTTTCCATCGCTGCCCGCGACTAGCTCTTTGATGTTCGCCAATGCCGCCTTCACAAGCGAGACGGTCTCACGGTAATACTTGCCGACGATCTGAGGGTCTTGGGCGATGGCGGCGTCCTCCTTTTGTCCGAGCGAATAAGGCACTTTCCCAGCGCTTGGAGGGCGGAAATCCACCGCAAGACTCTTCCCTCCCCAGGCGCACTTGATGAGCAGGACCGGCTCGCGATAAGCGTCGCCCACCGTCCACCCGAATCCCAGTTCCGGGCCCATCAATTCTGGATTTACGCCATAGCCGGCTGTGAGCGGTCCCTTTCGCTCAAGGTATGTGATGAAAACATCGTTCCGTACTCTCCAGCGGCCTTCCTTGTCCACCAGCTTGGCAAATCGCTTAGCAGATCGTGCGTCCTTCACGAGAAACTCAAGCGAACCCTTACCGTTGTTACGCTTTTCGTCAGCAGAGACGAACCCATGACCTTCCATATTCGACTGTCCTGCGAGAATGAACACGCGCACAGGATGGCCCGTGGGATTCGTCTGGGCATTCAAAGTTCCTGAGGTCAGGGCGACCGCGATGGCTACCACAGCGGAATTCGAGACAAGCCGTTTTCGAAGGGTCATAGCATGGTATTCGAGAGAAGTGGAGCCTTTCCCTGCTCGCTGCGCCTTCAACCGAGCATGGCGCCCAAGCCAAGAGGAAGCGATGAGCCCAACCGCATCTAACAATGGACCCGAACCTCGGGTATCTTCGGTTGCCTTATCGATCCAGGGTTCATTCATACCTCAACCGTCGTATACTCCCCACCATGCTTCAGGCCTTCCTCGCTTCACTGTTCATCGGTGCCTCAACGGTCCAATCCTTTCAAGTACTTCCGAGCGCAACCGATCCCAAGATCACCCAATTCGACAGTCCGCACTTCATGTACTTCGACAGCAGCGTCAAGCCCAAGAACCAGCTCCTGCTGTTCATCCCTGGCACGAACGGAAAGCCGGGTCGTGTGTCGAAGTTCTGCACCGTAGCGGCGCAGCAGGGCTTCCAAGTCATCAATCTGATGTACCCCGACACTACCTCGGCCACCACCGTCGCAAAATCCACCGATCCGAATGCGTTCCTGAACTTTCGATTGGAGATCATCGAGGGCAAAGACCTTTCGACCTACGTCAGCGTCGATCGCACGAACAGCATCGAGAATCGCCTGATCAAATTACTTCAGTACTTGAGCAAGAATCGACCAACCGAGAACTGGGGACAGTATCTCGGGAGGAACGGCGAGATCGATTGGTCGAAGATCGTCGTTTCGGGTTTGTCCCAAGGAGCGGGCCATGCGTGTGTTCTTGCGTTGATGCATCCGGTTGCGCGCGCCGTCATGTTCGGCGGCCCGAAGGACTACGACCGCGCAACGAAATCGCCCGCCAGCTATTACACGATGAAATCCGCGACGCCGAAGCATCTCATGTTCACTTTTAACAACATGCAGGATCATCAGGGCTGCGATTATCAGGAGCAGATTCAAAACTGCAAAGCTCTTGGGCTGATTGCCCTGGCTCCATTCGTCGATGTCGACAAAGTGCAGCCGCCGTTCAATGGTTCTCACGTTCTATTTACGGATTGGCCCGGAACGCCGGTGACTTCCGTCAAGGCGCACACGTCGGTGGTGGAAGACCCCTCGACGCCGAAGGGCAAAGA
>JAYROD010000460.1:0-1949 GCA_041911835.1 Fimbriimonadaceae bacterium
AGATCCTCGTGGTCCTTTCCGCGCTCTTGCAGTAGCTCGAGGAAGGGATCCGGGATTGCGGGCGGCTTCTTCCGACGCCCGAGCGCGACCTCGATGTCGAGTCCCGTCATATGGCGGCAGGAGAGGAACCGCCCGAGATCCGTCGCCGCGATCGTGAGCTTGTCCTCGATGAGCTGCATCAGGATTGCCTTCGGGACTCTGTCATCTGAGAAGGGTCATCAGCAGACAAACGCGCGAATCATGTCTTGGACGGGACGGCACAGATGAGAGAACAGGGCCGGTAGAGGTGCTGTCATCCATAGGATCTTTAAGATAAATTCCTTATTTTCAGGGTTTAGAAGTATCAACAAATATTACTAGATTGAGTAATAATAGGCACCATGCGAGTGAACTTCGCTGAGCTCAAAAGAGCCAGAGAGCAGCAGGGACTGACTCAATCCCAAGCGGCTGCTCGGTTGAAAGTTTCGCAAGGCTACCTTTCGCTGTTGGAGCGGGGTCTGCGAGATCCCTCTGACCGCCTGCAAGCAAGTCTTTCAGCGGTCTATGGCCTAGCGCCTTCGGCGGAATCATCGTCACGAGGCGCCTCGTCGGTGGATCCAGATGAGTTGGCCAAGCGTCTTGGTGGCCTCGGATATGAGCCTTTCGCCTACCGAGAGCGTGGCGCGAAGCCAAGACCGGAGTGGGTACTTTTCACAGCTCTCTCTCAACGAGATCTAGATGCACGGCTTACCGAAGCTCTTCCCTGGGTCACGTTGAAGTTTCCGAATCTGAAATGGAGCTGGCTGGAATCAAAAGTGAAGCAGCACGATCTGCAGAACCGCCTGGGCTACGTTGTCACGCTTGGGCGTCAGCTCGCCGAGCGGAAGGGTGATCTTCGAACGGCTCACAAGCTTGCCGACGAGGAGCGAAAACTTCAACGTTCGATCCTCGCGCAAGATGACACACTCTGTCACGACTCCATGACCAACGTTGAGCGAAGCTGGCTAAGAGCCAACCGTCCTGATGAAGCGAAACACTGGCGGGTGCTGACCGACCTGCGTGCCGACCATCTTCCGTATGCCGTCTGAAATCCCTCAGCCTTGGTTAGCATTTCTTCGCGACCTTGACGATGCCGTCGATGGACCGGTCGAGTTCCACTGCTTAGGGGGCTTTGTCGTTTCTCTGCGATTCGGGATGCCGCGCCCGACGGGAGATATCGATCTCATCTGCATTCGTCCGAGCACCAAAACTGAGGCCCTGCTAAGCCTGGCCGGAAAGGGGTCGATTCTTCACGGGAAACACAAGGTGTACCTGGATTTCGTGACGCTCCGAGTCCAGCCTGAAAACTATGAGAAGCGGCTTACCGAGATGTTTCCGGGGACGTTCAGGAAAATTCGGTTGATGGCGGTCGACCCCTACGACTTGGTTCTCTCTAAGCTCGACCGGCAAAGTCCAAAAGACCGTGCCGACTTCCTTTATCTCGGGGAGTCGGTTCCGCTTGACTTTGCGATTCTCAGGTCACGTTATGAATCCGAGGTTGCTCCATATCTCTTTGATGCAGCAGACAGATCAATGCGCCTCACGCTTGACTTCTGGATCGAGAGCGCGGAGGAGATCAGGAGTCGTGAGGCTAAGGACGCGAGGGGCAGGTAGTCCGTCGTGATAGACTTCCTCCCGATCAAGAGAGGCGCGAGGGTTCTGGCCCGTCGACCGCCCGGCAACCTGCAGAACGCCAGCAAGGTGCCAACGCCAGCCCGGAAACGGGAACGATAGGGCTCGAGCCGAGCAAACAACGGCGTCGAGTCCCGCGGCGATCCGCGGGATTTTCGTTTCCGGGTGCGATCCACGGGCCAGCTGCCGACCGCCTCGAGAGAGGAGGCTGCCATGTCCAGGTGGGTGTCATACGGTTACGCCCCACGCAACGACCCGGAAACTCTCCAGGCCCGTCAGGAGGAAGCGAAGCTCTTTCG
>JAYROD010000461.1:0-3343 GCA_041911835.1 Fimbriimonadaceae bacterium
AAGAGGCGCTCGATCGCCAGATGGAGCTTTTGGAAGAGACCTCCGAGGCCGGTTTCGTCAATGAAGAGCTGGGCGAGTGCCTGCTTACCCTCGGAAGGATAGAAGAAGCGCGTGCCCAGTTCGCGAAAGCGCACATGGCGCTTTCGAAGGACCCGTGGCTGGTCGCGAACGAGCCCGAGCGCCTGGCTAGGATGCTGCGCATCGCCCAAGGAGAGGAATGAAGCGAGCTCTTGGCGCCATCGGCTTGGTGCTCTTCGGAGTGAGCATTCTTCTGCCCCTGGTATGGGTCGTGTTCAGCTCGCTGAAGACGGGTCCGGAAATCTTCTCTTCGCCCTGGGGGATGCCAAAGAGCCCGCAATGGGTCAATTACTCACACGCCTGGCAGGACGCCGGAATCGGGCGCTACTTCTTCAATAGCCTGCTTGTCACCGCCGGCACGATCGTCATTCTCATTCCAGTTGGCGCGATGGCGGCCTATGTCTTTGCCCGCTATCCGTTTCGAGGTTCCAAGACTCTCTTCGGCGCGTTTCTCGGCGGAATGATGTTTCCCAATTTCCTGGTTATCGTGCCGCTGTTTTTCTTGCTCAAGAACCTGCATCTTCTCGATACGCGAATCGGACTAGTGGCTGTTTACGTGGCCTACTCGCTTTCGTTCACGATCTTTGTGCTGAGTGGGTTCTTTCAAACGTTGCCCGCTGAGCTGGCGGAAGCGTCGATGATCGACGGCTGCGGCCATGCGGGCACCTTTTGGCGCGTCATGCTGCCTTTGGCGAAGCCAGGGCTCGTCGTCGTCGGAATATTCAATGCGATTGGGCTTTGGAACGAATATGGCCTTGCTTTAGTGTTGATTAACAGCGAGGAGAACCGTACATTGCCGCTCGGAATAGCCAATCTGGTTATGGTGCAGCACTATCAAAGTGACTGGGGAGCGCTGTTCGCTGGACTCGTCATCGTCATGCTCCCCGTCATGGCCGTTTATATGGTGTTTCGAGACAAGATCCACGAGACCATGCTGGCCGGCGCGGTCAAGGGCTGAGCATCACCGCAATAGTCCTGGTTTCTCAAACTTGACAGAACACCGGTGAACATTCACCAGTCCATCTGTATTGCAGGCCATTGTAATTTGGGCCTGCCGGGTGAAAGAAAAGAAGCTCGGCAAGACGGCCCAATGTCCTCCAGAACGAAGCGCTCCATTCACTAGGTGAGTGGGGCGTCTTTCGTATCAGGTTAACTCTCCAAGCGATGCTCGTAAAGTCGATCAACTACTGGTCATTTCCAGGCGCCTTTTCCGATTCTCCCACCGCGTTCGAAGCCATCGGGCTAGCCAAGCAGTATGGGTTCGACGCCGTCGAACTCTGCGTGGGTGAACCGGGGACGAGCTTGGGTACCGACGCCGACGAAGCACTTTGCAGGCGTTTGCGAGACGAGGCGGACCGAGTCGGAATCAAGATTCTGAGCGTCGCAAGCGGGCTCTACTGGTTTCGAAATCTTGGGGACCAAGAAGCCGCCAAAAGGGAGCACGCGAAGCGCGATTTGGAGAAAATGATCCAGATCACCTCTTGGCTAGGAGCGAGGACGCTCCTCACTATCCCCGGAGCGGTCGAGGTCTTCTTCATGCCGGATCGTCCCGTACAGAACTATGAATTCGTTTACGAACACGCTACCAAAGGCATACGTGAATTGCTGCCTTTGGCGGAGGAGTGCGGCGTTCGATTGGGCATCGAGAACGTTTGGAACAAGTTCCTCATGTCTCCTAGGGAGATGGCTGCCTTCATCGACCAATTTCAGAGTCCTTGGGTCGGCGCCTACGTCGACGTCGCCAATCTTCAATCATTCGGTTTTGCGGAGCAGTGGGTCGAGATTCTGGGCCATCGCGTCGTCGGAGTGCACTTTAAGGATTTCAGAAAGGCGGTCGGGACGGTAGAGGGATTCGTGGATCTCTTGGAGGGCGACGTGAACTGGCCGGAGGTCGTCGCCGCCTTGCAGAAAGTCGGATATGATGGCCCCGTCGCCGCGGAGATGATTCCTGCGTATAAGCACCATGCGATGGTTCGCGTCGCCAATACCTCCCGAGCCATGGACGCCATCCTGGGTAAAGCCTAACCACCGGAAACCTCGCTTCTCCCCGGTATCATTAGGTTTCGGGCGGCGGCATTTGGGGAACCGTGGCGCTGCGCGAAACGTTCAGGAGGTAGCGCATCCTTCGCTTGGAATCGGCGGAGGTGTGCCTGGAGCATTAGATGAGCAAATTTCGATTTATAGCGGCAGGGGGATTGCTGTTGGGCATCGCTTCCGCCGCATTTTCCGCGGACAGCTTAGCGGTCGGCAATGCCGCACCACCCCTCAAAGTGGCGAAGTGGGTCAAGGGTACTCCCGTCAAGGGGTTTGAGAAAGGAAAAGTCTACGTCGTCGAGTTCTGGGCGACTTGGTGCGGACCCTGCAAGCAGAGCATTCCGCACCTCACCGAGATGGCCAAGCAGTTCAAAGGCAAGGCCACGTTCACCGGAGTCAGCGTTTGGGAAGAGCAAAATCCCAAGTCCGACGCCTACATGGCAAAGGTGGCCGACTTCGTCAAGGGCATGGGCGATAAGATGGACTACAACGTCGCCGTTGACGATATGCAAGGCACGATGGCGAAGACCTGGATGGCTGCGGCCAATCAGAACGGCATTCCGACTGCATTCGTGATCGGAAAGGACGGAAAGGTCGCATGGATAGGCCACCCAATGGCCGGGCTCGATAAGGTAGTCGAGGCCGTGATCAACGACACGTTCGACGCCAAGGCTGAGGCCGAGCGAATGGCAAAAGAGCAGGCCGCAATGGAAGAGCTGCAGAAGGCTTTCCAGGGTGTCCAAGAGAAGGCCGGGAAGGGCGACTTCAAAGGCGCTGTCGAGGACCTCGATAAGCTTATCGCCAGCAAACCCGACATGAAGGGCCAGTTAGCCCCAACGCGTTTCATGCTGCTACTGCAGTTCGATGAGCCAACTGCTTACGCCTATGGCAAGGAAGTGGCGACCGGCGATCTCAAAGACGACTCCGTCGCGCTCAATAGCATTGCTTGGGCGATCGTCGACGACAATGCGAAGCTCAAGTCCCCGGACTATGGGGCGGCCGTAGCGATCGCCGAGGCGGCTGCCGCTGCGAGCAAGAACTCAGACGGCATGATCCTCGATACCCTCGGCTATGCCCTCTTCAAGAGTGGCCAGATCGACAAGGCCATCGAGGTCCAGACCAAGGCTGTGGAATTGGCTAAGGCCAACAAGAGCACGCCTGCCGAGACGATCAAGGAGATCAGCGATCGGCTGGAGCAGTTCAAGAAGAAGAAGGGCGGCAACTAGGCCGT
>JAYROD010000462.1:0-4611 GCA_041911835.1 Fimbriimonadaceae bacterium
ATCCGAGGGCAGATCCATCCTCGCGGTCACACTCTCTTACGACATCGAGAGACTCGTTCTCGCAACTGCGGAATCGGGCGCCGCCCAATCCGCGATTCTCACGCTAAGCTACCCGGAGGACGCGGTCAGCCTCGTGCATGGCTGGTGCAACCCTGAACAGCCAAGCCAAGTGTTTGTCTCCATTCAGGACATCTCGGACCTCAGACGACTCGAACGCGTGCGGCAGGATTTCGTCGCGAACGTTTCCCATGAGCTTAGAACACCCATGGCGACCATTCGCGCGATGGCTGAGGTGCTCCAAGAAACGGAGGACGACCCGGAACTTCGGGCAAGGTACCTCACGCGGATCATTGGTGAAATCGATCGGTTGACGCATATTTCGAACGACCTGCTGGTGCTCAGCGCCGCCGAATCGAAGAATGCCGAGGTGGAGACAGTCGATTTCAGCACGCTGCTAGCCGGTGTGGCGCAGCAACTCGAGGCCAAGGCCAAATCGAAAGGCCTGCGCTTTCAAACGGAAATCGAGAGCGGTCTGACGCTCTCGGCGAATCCAACCCAACTCACTCAGGTTGCGATGAATCTTGTCGACAATGCGATCAATTACACGGCCGAGGGCACGGTCTCAGTTTCGCTCCATCGAGACGGAGACGATATCGTTCTTCGAGTGGCCGACACAGGCGTTGGAATCTCGAGTGAGCACATTCCCAGAATTTTCGAACGCTTTTACCGGGTGGACAAAGCACGGTCAAGAGATTCCGGTGGCACCGGCCTTGGGCTCAGCATCGTCAAGCACATCGTCGAATCGCACGGCGGCCGCGTTTCGGTCGAGAGCGAGCCGAATAAAGGAAGCGCATTTACCGTGACCCTGCCATCGCACTGAACGCCGGGTCGCTCTCAATTCCGGTCCTGCTCACGGTCGTTACGGCGAACTGGTCGAAATTCTCTCCCCCACGAACTCGCATCTGCGTCTCAGACGTCGACGTCAAGAGCTTCCACCCTCCGTTGATAGAGGCATAGAGGGCGTACGAGACGTTTTTGCTCTCAATTGGGGGGCTCCAATCCACAATGCAGTCCGCACCCGTTCGGACCGCGTCGATTTTGAGGGGCATGGCAGGTTTCTGGCTGCCCAACCAGGAGGTCGCCGGCGGCAGGGAGTACATCGTGTAGGGTCCTTGAGCAAGCGCCTGGTCGATGCCCTTGTAGCCCCGCTGGAGCGCCTTCATGCTGAAGTGGATGTTGCCCGCGGCCCTCTCTTCTTTGCGCGTGATCGAGATTTGATCGATAAGCTCCTGGAGCGGCCAGTCGCTCACGCCCTTGTCGAGCCGGCTCGTATAGTTTCCGGCGACGATCAAACGACCTTTACTGTTGACATCGCACCACCACTTGAGGAGCACCGGGTAGCTCTGTGGTGGCTGGGCGATCTTCCAATAGAGCTGAGGCGCCAAGTAGTCACACCAACCATTTTGAAGCCATTTCTTCACGTCAGCATAGAGCGAACCGTACTGATCGACCCCAGCCTGGATGCCCGAGGGGACGCCGGGGCGGTAGATCCCAAATGGGCTGATCCCGACCATGACCCATGGCTTGATTCGTTTGACCCCAACATACATCCGCTGGATGAACTGGTCGACACTTTGTCGCCTCCAGGCGCCTTTCGAAAGTTTGCCACCGCTCGCCACGTATGCGTTCCATGTGCGATCATCTGGAAACGGCACTTCCCGTTTGTTCGCGTCCTGGATCGGATACGGATAGAAGTAGTCGTCGATGTGCACCCCATCGATGTCATAGCGACGGACGACGTCCTCGATGACCGCTAATGAGTGGTTTTGAACATAAGGATCGGATGGATCCATCCAAAGCAGCTTCCCGTACGGCTTGACCGCCTCGGGATGGGTTTTCGAGATGTGGTTCGACGCCAGCGGGCCTTTTGCGGTCGGGTGATACGCGCGGTATGGGTTGAACCATGCGTGGAGTTGTAGTCCTCGCTTATGCGCCTCTCGAATGGCGAACTCCAGTGGGTCCCAATATGGGTTCGGTGGTCTTCCCTGCTGTCCCGTAAGGTATTCGGACCAAGGCTCGAGTTTCGAAGCGTAGAGGGCGTCTGCTGAGGGGCGAACTTGGAAAATGATCGCGTTGAGGTGGAGCGCGCGTGCCTTATCCAGGATCGCGATCAACTCTGCTTGCTGCTGAGAAGTACTCAGCGTGCGCTTCGACGGCCAATCGATGTTATCGACCGTCGCCACCCAAGCGCCCCGAAATTCCCTTGCGGCAGGAGCCCAAGTTCCGGCGTTGTGCATCGCCATCACCGCCAACAAGCTCAACATGATCATTCTAAGCTACCCCGAGTTCCCCAGTGCAATTTCGGTAGCATCTTCTGGTGCCTCAAGAATCCACTGTTCAAGTTGAAGCGATCCAAGCCTCGGTCTCCGGCCTCATTCTGCCCATTGGACTAAGGATCGCTCACATCACAATCACGTCGAAAAGCATGTCAATCGTTCCCAATCCGTTCATTGTCGACTTGTCCGAGCCAGCAGAGATTAGGGCGAAAATTGCAGAAGAGGACCTTCAGGACCATCTTCAGAAGACGGCTCCCGGAGGGCTAAGGGACTTCGAGGTTCTCCTGGCAGATGGGAAGATGGCAGTTACCGCCACAGCAAAAGTCGTATTCGATGTTCGCGCCACCGCCCTGTGTACCCTTCAGATCGAAGATTCGGTTCGCCTCAACGTCGTCCTCGAATCGGTGTCTGTGCCGATGGCCTACAACATCGTCCAGAACCAGCTCACGAAGATAAACCCGCTCTTCGACTGTTCGACGCTACCCGTCAAGGCAAAGCTCACCGGAGCTGAAATTGGACAGGGAGAAATCCTGCTCGCCATGGCACTATTGCCTTCGAAAGAGTAATCCACCGCCAGGCCCATAGCGCCCTGTCCGATGATGAGCCCATACTGAACCATCCTACAAAGGGTGGTGAGAAATGCCTCGTTTTTTCTTCCGTGTTTGGATGTTGTTCTCGTTAACAGCGCTATCTTCCTGGCTATTCGCTCAAGAAATCTCGCTCAAGGACGCCCTGGGAGGCGCAAAGTGGAAGTCCGAGATTCCCGCGTCTGAAATACCGAGTGGGTGGAATGCCCTGCGCATCAAGGTTCAAGGGTTTCAGAGCTTCTACGACACGTTGATGCCTTTCCTGCTGCTTTCGGGTGGAGGCAACGCGTCGGAGGAACCGATCATGCAGTTGCTGCGCCTCTCCGAGATTTCCTGGACCGATGGGGAGTGGAAGACGATCGACGGAGAGAGCTATCTCATCACGTACCAAATGCACGTCGAACTTCCCGACCTGATGAAAGCAAGAAACAAGGCCGACCTCACTCCGCCCAACCTCCAATTGCGGCTTATCCGCAAGTCAAGCATCACAAGCCTCGAACCCCTCGCGGGCGTCACCAAGGACGATTACACAAAAGTACTTTTGCCCGATACAGCGTTGTCGTCGCCATCGCAGATAGCCGCCAAGAGGGCAGCGACGCTATCCAATATGAAACAGATCTCTTTGGGACTCATCATGTATGCATCGGACTACGACGACGTCCTACCTTATGCACAGGGCACGGAAGCCGTCAAGTATGTGACCTATCCATACATTAAGAATGTGCAGATTTGGCAAACGTATAACCCGAATGGCGGCGACATCCGCTTCAATATGTGCTTGGCAGGTGCAGACTTTACTGGCATCGAACGTCCCGCGGAAACAGTGATGTTTTACGAATCCAAGCAATGGCCTGATGGTACACGCTGTGTCGCGTTCACCGATGGACACGTCAAGATGCTAGACCCAAACGCTTGGATGAATGCTACATCCACTTTGTCGCTGAAGCTCAAAAAGAAAGCAAAACCCTTACCACTTAATTACGGCATAGGTAAGGTACCTGATCCTGCCGGCTCAGGAGGAGCGCCTCCGCCCTAGGAGCCGTATCCATTCGGGTGCTTCGCTCGCCATGCCCAAGCATCTCTTACTATTTGCTCTATATGTGGGAATCTGGGTTCCCATCCCAAATCATGCTTGATGCGATCGCTGCTGGCGACGAGAACCGCCGGATCGCCACTTCGCCGAGGTCCCTCCTCGACGGGAATCGTTTTGCCGGAAATACTTTCGACGGTGTCGACGATTTGTCGCACCGAAAAGCCTTGGCCGTTTCCTAAGTTGAACTTTCTCGATTCACCCCCTTGTCTCAAATGTCTCGCCGCAAGGAGGTGCGCTTGCGCCAAATCCATCACGTGGATATAGTCCCTCACGCAGGTGCCGTCCACGGTGGGATAGTCCGTCCCGAAAATTGATAGCCCGGGAGTCTTTCCCATCGCAGCAAGTATCGCAGCGGGGATCAGATGGCTCTCGGGGTCGTGATCCTCTCCAAGCACTCCGTCTGGATCGGCTCCTGCCGCATTGAAGTACCTCAAGCACACACTTCGGATGCCGTACGCCGTGTCATAGGCGTCGAGGAGGCGCTCGACGGCCAGCTTGGTATCGCCATAGGGACTCGTGGGGTTCTTCGGATGCGCCTCGTCGATGGGGACATATTGCGGTTCACCAAAAATAGCGGCGGTCGAGCTGAATATGA
>JAYROD010000463.1:0-4902 GCA_041911835.1 Fimbriimonadaceae bacterium
AGATCTCGTGGAAGATGAACTTGTCCCATCCGAGCACCCCGGCGAACAAAACAAATCCACTTCCGACCAGGCCGACCTTCAAACAAAACTCGCGAAGCGCCCGATGCGCCCCCGGCCGATCCACCAGAGAGATCACCACCTCGAGCAAAGCATAGGTTATCGCGCGCGGCAAGAACAGAACGGATGATGCAACCTGCCAAGACGCCATTGCGATGACTGCATCCGGCGAGTGAGCAAGCGCTGCCCCAATAATCGGCATGCTGGTCAGCGTCACCATCGTCGACATCGTGAGAGGGAAGTGGAATCTCGCCAGTCTCCCCAAACTCAGTGAGTCGCCCGAGCTGGAGACCAAAGAATATCGCTCACGAATCGTGCTCCGACTCGCACACTGCATAAACAGCGCTTCATTCCCCACAGAACAAATCAGAGCGATCGCCACGATGAGAATTCCAGAGAGGCTCGTCGACCAATACAGCCCGAATCCAACGCTCAAGATCGTGCTCACCCGGATCGCCGTCCCGACGCTGATAGGCTTCGTGCGGCCAGCGCGAATCATTAGGCCCTGCAGATATCGCCGCCATCCGATGAGCCCACTCCAAGGGATCATGATGATCAACCCAAGACGGCAAGGCTGAGCCACCTCATGGGGCACACCCATCACGGTCTCGGTCACCCATCCAAAGATCGGCGTCAGTACAATCGCTGCGTGGAATAGCGTCACCCAAACGATCAGCATCCCGACAAAGCGTCGAATCGTCAGCCACCGCTGACGATCATCAGCCAAGGTCGTGCTGGTCGCCAACAAGTCGATCACAGGACTCTCGATCCAAATCGCAACCGCTGAGAGAATCAGCAGAGCGGCCGTATTCACAGCCGCATTCGGTAGCCGAGAAACGATCGAGACCGAGATCGGCATCTCCAAAGCCATGAAGAGCCACGACAAAGCCAGCGGCCAATAGAGCCGCAGGATGTGGCGTTGGGTCAGGGTATCTGATTCGGATGGCAAGGGATTCTAGAGGGTACCGTCCTTCACCCCTCGAGCCTCGACCTTCGTCCCGCGATACTCTCCCTTCACCTTTCCCCAAATCCACAATCAGCAATCCACAATCAGCGATCATCAATCCACAATCCAGAATGCCCGGGTCCCTCGACCCTCGTCTCTCGATACTCTCCCTTCACCTTTCCCCAAATCCACAATCGGCAATCCACAATCCACAATCCAGAATGCCCAGGTCCCTCGACCCTCGTCCCCCGACCCTCGACCTTCTCCATACGCCATAATCCTCCCCGATGCTGAAGATCATTCTCATTGAAGGCCGTTACATCGTCGTCCAAGCCAGCGGAAAGCTCGAGGCGGAGGACTACTCCGAAATCGAAAAGGCGATCGAGGAGATCGCGGCCAAGTTTCATACCGTCCGAATGCTCTTGATGCTCAAGGACTTCGAAGGCTGGGCCTGGTCAGGAATCGCCGAAGAGTTCAAATTCGGATGGAAGCATCGCAGCCAAATTGAAAAACTCGCCATCGTCGGCGAGAAGTCGTCGCAGGAAAAGCTGGCGTGGTTCGTCGAAGTCTTCAGCAGCACGATCGTGGAATTCTTCCTCGAAGAGGAAGGAGAGCATGCCTGGAAATGGCTCCATGAAGACGAGAATGAGGAGTACTACTCATGGGCGGTGATGCCATTCGTACACGGACCAGACTCAAACTAATCCCCGTTCCCCTCACTGCCAACGGGCACCTGCTACCTGCCATCTGCTGGCTGCTATTCGCGCTCTGCTGGGTGCCGATTGCCTCCGGCTGCGCCGATTCAGGCGAGACCGCCGCAGCGCCCAAAACCCAACCGCAGGTGAAGTGGCCCGACAAAAACACTCCCGAAGGCAAGTTCGCCGGCCGATATTGGCTGGCTCGAGGCTCCGGCAAAGATGAGCAGAAGGTGTCGACCACCCTTCAACCCGATATGACCGTGCTGCTCAGCATCGAGTATCGAGGCAGCAACCAGCCGGCAGACGTCTTCAAGGGCACGTGGAAAGCTACCCAGGATGCCGCGACATGCAAGTTTACGGAACGCTCCGGAAAGCCCATCGATACGTCCATCGTCTACAAGTTCGAAGGACGATCGATGATCAGCGTCGAGTGGGACAAGTCCATTTTTGGCAACGAACCGATGAAGTTCCAAAAGTCCTCGGGCGGCGCACTTCAGATGAACTGAGCTCAAAGCGCGATGCAGCGTCCCGAACGGTCATCGGAGGAAACGGTTGGCGGGGGGTGGCGTCGCAAAGGGGGACTCGAGACGCCTCTCGAGGGCCGATGGGTCGGAGAGAATAAGAAGCTGATCTTCGCCCCGCCGCTCTGGTACGACGTCCTCGTCGTCGCCTGCCTAGTGATCGGTTTCGCGGTCGCTCTAGGCTCCCTGGTCGGCCGCGGCCTGCCGGTCCTCGGCGAAGTCACGGCAAGCCTGTTCCTCGGTGCTGCCGTCTTTTTGGCCGGACTCTGGGCGGCGTTCTCGAACGAGCGCATGGTCTGCGATCTCCAAACCCGTCGCTATGCCCGACTTGAAGGCCAGGGACTCGTCAAGCGGATAGTCCGCGGTCCGCTTTCAGATCTCGATGCCGTCGTCGTCGTGGCCGAGGAATACCCGTTTGCCTTGGGCAGAGCAGTGACGTACCGAACCGTGCTGCACTGGAAATACCAGCGGCATCCAATGCTCATCATCGAGCGCACCCAAACCCAACTACCATCCGGTGCTCCCATCCAATCAGCCGCAGCAGCGAACCTTCAAAGAGCGCAGCGCTATGCGCGTGAACTCGGCACCCGGTTTTATGATAATGCCTACTTCAACAGTCCCGGCCCACTCCCAATAATCTAATCCCCGTCTCAGGCGATCCCCCTTGGGGGAGACACAGAGGGGGTAACCCATAAGCTCTCCCCAAACGTCAATGGCCGATCAGAGTCGGCAGATACCCCACCCTCAGACCGTTGCCGAAGCTGCTGACCCAGATCTCGTTCTTCCGACCAGGGTTGAAAAACACACGCTCAGGCTGCCTAAAAGGATAAGAACTCACCGGAACGAAAGAGGGACTCGCTACCCGGCAGTCCGCACAATACCAAAGCCCGTGGGTCTCGGTCGTAACCCAAAGCTCCCCCGGCTTCCAAGGATTGAACGTGCACGACCCGACGCGCACATCGTTAAAAATCTTGGTCCAGGTCATGCCGCGATCGACCGAGCGGAAGAGCCCGTTGCGGTTGTTCGCCTGCCCGCCCCATCCGGCGAATACGCAGGCCATCCAAACCTGTTGCGTCGCTGAAGAAGGATCGATCGTAACGTCCATCGTCCAGTACTGCATATCGGGGCTCGACCGGTCGATCCACGTCTGCCCACCGTCCAAACTGATGAAAACTCCCGAACTGGCCGTGAAGTTGATCGGACTCCCCGCTCGCCTCCCCGAGAACGTGCAAACGATGGCCCCGTCGTTGAGAACTTTTATGTTGAATGGATGCCCTTGGGTCCGCGGAGGGTTTGGTAAATGCGTCCAGGTCGCCAACGGGCCCAGGCTGATGGCGTTGCAAACGTAAATGCCTCCGGTTGAGCTGTTAACCACCGCCGCGTAAATCCGATTCGAGTTCGTGGGGTCGAGCGCAACCGAGACCACAGGTTTGCCCAAATTCCCCAGCGCTTGCCACGTATGTCCCTGATCTGAGGAGAACATCACGTTTCCAGTCCCGGAGTCGAGTGAACTGTCCGTCAGATGAGTGCTTTGATAGATGTCATGAACCGAGGAGCTCGCCATGTAGACGACCCCGCTGGTCGGATGCACCACCGTCTGATAAGAGGAATTCGCGGTGTGTCCGGAATAGTCGAAGCTCCAACTTTGACCCGCGTCCGTGCTGCGAATCCCCCGAATGTCCGAATAGCTCCCCCACAAAATTTGGGGCGTAATCCAACTCACCCACCAGCAGGAGGTGTTCTCCAACCCCACGCTCTTGTAAGCTCTCCCCGTCGGAGTGTTGGCCCCTGGCGGATTCTGAGTGGAAGGGTCGACATAGCACTGCCTCCAACTGCCCCCTCCATCGGTGCTGAGATGAGTAAATCCGTAATCGGTGAAGGCCACTTTGTTGGAATCGAGCGGCGAGACCCCTAACCCAAATACGATTTCACCATAACCCCAATTCCTGTCCCCACCGGCGCCGCTCCAACCGGTCGCGATGTTCTGGTTGTTCGTGGTCAGAAACACGCTCTGCCAGTGCAACCCGCCGTCGATGGTCTTGTAAATGATCGGAACGCCGTTGACGCTTCCGCCTCCCAAATAGGCGACGTTGATGTCAGAGGGATTCAGGGCAACGAAAAACGGGTGGTCGGCGGCATTGATTCCAGTTACTCGCTTGGTCCAGACTCCGGACCCCCAGTCCATCGTATACACGCCCTTATAGCCAGAATGGTCGGCGCCGGTAATGCCCGCATAGACCTGTCCGGCGCCGAGAGTCACGCAGTAGAGCCGAATCGTCGATCCAGCTTTGGCCGCGGCGAAGCTCACGATCGATTCCGAGGCGGGAATGCCCGGATAATTCTGAAGCACGAAGCTTGTTCCACCCGTCGTCGAGACGAGCAGCCCGTCGTTGGTGCCAACGAGGATGAGGCTCCCGTCATAGAACGCGCCCCCAACCGCCATGCCATTTCCACTGAGCGCAGTTGCCCTCGCCGCAAAGCTCGCCCCGCCGTCGGAGGAAAAGAAGAGCTGAGAATAGCTGCCAACGAGCACACGACTAATGCTGTGAGGGTCAGCGGCGATCGAATACGCGCCGCCTGAAGTGGGATCGGAGCCAAGCGGATTCCACGTGACTTGGCCGTTAGTCGTTTTGACCGGAGTGCTCAGGTCATTGCGGTAATCGATGGTGTACGCGACCTG
>JAYROD010000464.1:0-8756 GCA_041911835.1 Fimbriimonadaceae bacterium
ATGAAGATCCGAATCGACGAAGTCCCTGCGAGCGATATCGCCGCTTCCGACGGATGGCTTCAAACCATCAACTTCGTTCGCTGGAATGTGACTCCGTAAGGTCCCATCCATCCCTTGAGGCCGGCTATCCCAATGGACAGCCGGTCTCTTTCTTTGAGGCGCGCAATCTCCACGGAAAAGTAAGGATTCCTGTCATAATAGGTTCGTAGAACAAATCGTTGGCGCGTAGCCGGGTCTCCCGGGAGGGCGCCGCGCAGGAGTTGCATGAAAGCTGAATCTGAGTTGATAGAGAAGTCGGAGCACGAAGCTCTGCTGGATACGTGGGCTAACCGCGAGTATAAAGAAGGCTTTGTCACCGACCTCGAGGTCGACCAGTTTGAACCGGGCCTGAGCGAAGACGTCATACGGGCGCTGTCGGTCAAGAAGGGCGAGCCCGAATGGATGACCGAGTGGCGACTCAAGGCGTATCGCCATCTCCAGACCATGAAGCCTCCGCATTGGCCCAACGTGCGCTATACGGAGCCGGATTTGCAAGCGATCAGCTATTACTCTGCGCCAAAGATGAAGCCCCGGCTGGATTCGCTCGAGGACGCCGATCCAGAAATCCTCAAGACTTTCCAGAAGCTCGGCATTCCGATCCAGGAACAGGAAGTACTTCTGAACGTGAAGGGGAAAGGCGAAGGTTCGACTCCCGCCGACGCGATTAATCCCATGTCCACGATGCAGAACGTCGCGGTGGATGCGGTTTTTGATTCTGTTTCAGTTGCAACGACCTTTAAGGCAAAGCTTGCCGAAGTAGGCGTGATCTTCTGCTCGATTACCGAGGCGATTAAAGAGCATCCCGATTTGGTCAAGGAATACCTTGGAAGCGTCGTGCCGTACAGCGACAACTACTTCGCTACCCTCAATAGTGCGGTGTTTACGGATGGCAGCTTTGTGTATGTCCCAAAAGGCACGCGTTGCCCGATGGAGCTTTCGACATATTTTAGGATTAATGCTGCGCTCACTGGACAATTTGAACGGACGCTGATTATCGCCGACGAAGGTGCGTTTGTCTCTTATCTCGAAGGCTGCACTGCTCCGATGCGCGATGAGAATCAGTTGCATGCGGCCGTAGTTGAATTGGTGGCTTTGAAAGGCGCGACAATTAAGTATTCGACCGTTCAAAACTGGTACCCCGGCGACAAAGACGGCAAGGGCGGCATTTACAACTTCGTCACGAAGCGCGGCATCGCTCAAGAGAACGCGAAGATCACTTGGACGCAAGTCGAAACCGGCAGCGCGATCACCTGGAAATATCCTTCGGTGATTCTGAAGGGCGACAACTCCATCGGCGAGTTTTACTCAGTCGCTCTGACGGCCAACAAACAACAGGCAGACACTGGAACGAAGATGATCCACATCGGCAAGAACACACGCTCGACGATCGTTTCGAAGGGCATTTCCGCGGGGAACGGTCAGAACACCTATCGCGGTTTGGTTCGTGTGAACCCAGGTGCCGATAATGCTCGGAACTACTCACAGTGCGATTCGATGCTGATGGGCGATCGTTGTGGCGCGCACACATTTCCGTACATCGAAGTGAAGAATCCGACCGCGACAGTCGAGCACGAGGCGTCGACTTCGAAGATTGGCGAGGATCAGATTTTCTATTGCAACCAGCGGGGGATACCGACCGAGGACGCCGTGAATATGATCGTAAGCGGTTTTTGCAAGGATGTATTTCGGGAGCTGCCGATGGAGTTTGCGGTCGAGGCTCAGAAGTTGTTGGGTGTGAGTCTGGAAGGATCAGTCGGTTAGCTTCCTGTGCGTGTGTATCACTTCTCCGAAGATCCTGACGTCAAGATTTTCGATCCTCGAACTCCGCTTGCGCACCCTGAAACACCGGCGCATGTTTGGGCGATCGACGAATGGCATTCACCGATCTACTTCTTGCCACGCAATTGTCCGAGGGTCTGCTTCTGGCCGCTGCCGTCGACGTCTGATGAAGACCGAAGCGGTTCTTGGTCCCAATCAACCGGCCGCATCGTGATCGCGATCGAGTCGGCTTGGCTAGCGCGGGTTTCCTCGGCGCGCTTGTTTCGATATTCTCTGCCGTTTGAATCGTTCGTATCCTGCGAAGATCACGGAGCGCATGTTTCCACGCAGGCGGTTGTGCCGACCTCGGTCGAAGAAATGACCGATCTGCCCCTCCGAATCGTCGCGGCCGGATGCGAATTGCGGGTCTGCTCGTCGATCGTTGGTTTGGCGAAGGCTGTTATGAAAACAACGCTGCATTTCTCACTGATTCGGATGTGCAATGCAGAGGGCTGGGATTTGCCTCCCGGAAAACCAACGTTGCCCAAAGTTGATATTCCGGGAGGGTAATGCTACAGCGCTCCTATGTATGCTTCTTCGCCATGAAGCGATTCGTCGAGTCCAGCCTCCTCGTCAGCATCGGTGACCCTCACTCGCGTGAACTTGTCGATTAACCAAAGCATTCCGTAGGTAAAGCCAAATGCCCACACCGATGAAAGCAATACGGCGGCAACCTGCTTCATGAAAAATGAGCTATTGCCATAGATCAATCCATCTGTACCTGCCGGATTGAATGCGAGCGACGCAAAAACACCCAGCAAGATAATTCCGAGCATGCCTCCCACGCCATGCACCCCCCAGACGTCGAGTGCATCGTCGAGTTTGAGCTTGTTCTTCAGAGCCACTGCTCCATAGCAAACCAACCCAGAAATGCAGCCGATGATCACGGCCGTCATGGGCGAAACGTATCCTGCCGCAGGCGTGATGGTGGCGAGACCAGCGACCGCACCGGTGAGGAGTCCAACAAGCTTGGGCTTCTTTGTCATGTAAATATCGAGCAGCATCCAAACCATCGCAGCAAATGAGGCGGCGATGTCCGTGTTGAGGAATGCGACCGCAGTGACGCCATCGACTCGAAATTCACTTCCTGCGTTGAATCCATACCAGCCAAACCAAAGCAAACCGGTGCCCAAAGCAACGAGCGGAATCGAGTGCGGACCGCTGTCCATCACTTTGCGGCGGCCAACGAAAATGACCGATGCAAGCGCCGCCATCCCAGCGATGTTGTGAACGACGATTCCGCCAGCGAAATCGAGCACTCCCCATTTCTGCAAGATGCCGCCGCCCCAAATCATGTGAACGAACGGGAAGTACACGAGCACTAGCCAGCCGGTGAGGAACCACATGTAGGCCTTGAACGTCACGCGATTAGCGAACGCCCCTGTGATCAAAGCGGGCGTGATGATCGCAAACATCATTTGATAGGCGATGAACACGATTAAGGGGATCGAAGGGTTGGCGGGCGCTGGCGACATGAGATCGACGCCGCGCAAAAACGCCATATCCATGTTTCCGACGATGCCGTGGAAATCACCGCTGAAGCACATGGAATAGCCGAAAACGAACCAGAGCACGGTGGTCCATCCCATCGAGATGAAGGATTGCATCATGATCGTGAGCACGTTCTTACGTCCCACGAGGCCGCCGTAGAAGAACGCAAGCCCGGGTGTCATGAGCATGACAAGGCTGGTGCAGAGCAACATAAAGGCGGTATTGCCGGTGTCGATCGTCATGGGTGCACTCCTGTGCGAGCTATGTCTCTGACACTCGGGACGATGGCGGTCTGGAGGTTGCACCGCGTGTCCTGCAATTTGAAGGACAGTTCGTCAAGTTCCAACCAACTGGGCAGTGGGCCGCCTCGAAATACCGGCGGCAATTCAAGTAGCCTTGCACACATGCAGATCTCCGTTGCGGGATGGGGGTTTCTCGCCCTGATCACGGTCTGGATGCCGCTTGCGGCGATCCGAAGCGCGAAGAGACTCAAGAAACCCGAAGGGAGGCCATCGCGAAAGGCGCTCCTCCTATCGGTCGTGATCAGTCAAGTTCTGTTCGCCGGCCTGGCGCTGCTGACCGCATGGAAAGAGTTTGTCGAGCTTTTTCCTCTCCCCAATTGGCAATGGCTCGACCTTGGGCTGGCGGCGGCATTCTTGATCCCGGCGCTTGCAACGGTCCCATGGCGCTGGCGAACCCGCAGCATCGAACAGCGCAAGAAGATGCTCTGGAGGCTTCCACAACTGGCTTCGGACCTTTGGGGTTGGGCGCTCATCTCCCTGTCCGCCGGAATCGGTGAGGAGATCGTCTATCGCGGCGTCCTGTTGCAGCTTTGGGAGCGGGTGCTTGGTTCCTGGGGATTTGCGGCCGCCCTATGCTCAGCCGTCTTTGCGCTGGCCCACTTTCATCAAGGCTTGCGCTCGATGATGATTATCCTGGCAATGGCGATCGCTCAGCACTGGATCGTGCGGCTCACGGGGAATCTGTATACGACGATGATCATCCACACGACCTATGATTTCGTGGTCGGCATAATGTTTCTCTCGCTGGCCCGGAGAGAGGGGCTGTTGCCGCTATTCGAGGAAGCTCCGAGCCCCGGAGCAAGTGGTGCCGAGCCTTCTCAGGACTGAAGTTCTGATCGAGCGCGCAGTTCTTCGTCAAATCGCGGTGGAAGCTGCGACTTCAGGAACGCAACCTCTTGCTCGAGCGTCTGAACCCGCTCCCGCAGTTCCTTCACTTCCGCAGCATTCTTGGGGGCCATTGCTGCATGAACCCCGACGACGACGGCTGTGTCCTGCTCTTCGACCGGTTCTCCTCGCATGAGCCGCGCCATCTTGCGCTGATGCTCCAAGAACAGCCCCACCATGGGCAGCACGACGACGACGGCGAGTATGCCAACGGTGATGGCGATGGTCTTGACGATTGTTGGATCCATTTCGTACTCGATCTCCTGTTCAAATCCTACCGCTCAATTTGGATCCGACCTGGCCATTCGCCCTAATCGGACTTCGGTACGGTCTTGAGCGAACCAAGCACCCATCGGCCGCCTCGCTTCACGAAATTGAACTGAAGCCCCAAACTCGACGCGATGTACTGGTTGTCCGAGGTCGACTTCGTATTGCTCGGAGTATCCCAATGGCTGTCGCAGATGCCTTTTCCAAGCTTGCTGATTCGTTGAGCAAGAGCGGCGGTGGCGCAATCCTTGCGAATAAGCGCAAAATGGCCGTCGGCTGCCGCTCCTGCGATGTCATCGAGGACGGCCATCGGGTTCATGGTACGAACGGCAGGCGACGAACTGAGCTTGCCTTGATTGAAGGTAAACCGCTGGCTCATTCCGACATTAGCCATGACATGCGCGACGCTGATGTTCTTTGGATAGGTCCGTCCAACGACGTTGGCGATCCAGCGGGAACCTGAGCGCTTGAATTGGCAGTCCCATGCCTCAAAGTCCGTGCTGACCACATTGCCTTTGTTCCAGCCGTTCGGGATGGGCGAAAATACGGCCGCAGCGGCCGAAGGGCCGTTGCCATACCAGCCGATCAGTCCACCCAAGACGATGTCTTTGCGCCAGACGAATCCGCTGGTCGGCATGAACGAGTTGTCATCCAGGAGCATGAGCTGCTGCAGCCGATAGCCGGATCCCGATGGCGAAGCCAGGACGGAGATACCGTCGAGGGAACCTTGGTCATTCGCAATCGAAATGACCAGATACTTGCTGCCGGCCAGATTAAACGCAGCATTGGGAACGCTGAGGCCCATTTGCTCGGCTTGGAAGGTCCTCTTGACTGCGGAAGTCAACTGGGCGGCGTTATGGATAGCGCCGATCTTAGACTGAATCTTCGATAGGACATCGGTCCAATCCGTTTGGATCGTAGGATGATGGGCAAAGGCTGCGATCGCGGAGCAAACCAAGGTCAGCATGACGCCATCTTACACGACTCGAGACACAGCTTATGCCCAATGAAACACTTCGTCGCCCAGCCACGTTTGGATGTAATTGAGCTGCCCGGAGTGATACATGATGTGTCTCGGCACGATCTCCGCCAGACGGGCGAGCGGAAGTGCACCGAATGGCGTCTCGACTGGCGCCCTGAGCCGCTCGTCGGTGACCTGGCCCAATGCATCGACCAACTCCCGAATCGAGTCCTCGAAGTCGACGATTGCGGTTGCCTTGTTCTTATAGCTCTCGGGAGCTCTAACCCAACCCTCCGTATCGTCGATACGCACTTTGATGATCTCAATGTCTGTGTCGCCGAAGAGTGTCGGACAGATCTCCTCCCCGGCCCCGAAAGAGGCCAAATCACGAGCCTTCTGCAAAAATCCGTTACAATAGAGGTATGGCATTCCCCCCGCACATCCAGGTCGCAATCAAAATGCTGCCTCATCTGATCGATTGCGCGAAGACGGGACGCCGCACGAACTACGTCGAGCTGGGGGAGGCAGTGAAACTGGAATCGCGGATGTTTAGCCGTCCTCTCGCCTTCATTCGAGATGAGATTTGCGTTCGGCATAACTTGCCGCCGCTGACCGTCATCGTCGAGCATAAGGGTAAAGATCTTCCGAGCAATAGTTTTGCGCCGGCAAAACTGGCCGAGCTCTCGCCCGCCGAGTATGAGAAGCTCAGACAGGAGTCTCTCGAGCGAGTCTTCGCCTATCAGGCTTGGGATCGAGCGCTGACTGGCCTACAAGATCTTTACAGAGCAGCGTAGTCGGCTATCCGCCAGCCTTCACTTCGAGTCGCGCGGGCTGCAATCCTGGCGATTCAGCAATGAGCGTGATCTTGCCGGGCTTCTCATTGCTCTGCAAGATGGCTTGCGCTAACCCATTGAAAAGCGATCGGCTCCACTTCGCTTCTGGCCCGGGAGTTGAGAGCTTGACGGGACCAAGGCCGCCAGGGCCCTGATTGTTCCGGACCACGATTTCGAGCTCGTTCTGACCCTTCTTGAGGAGCTTCGACACGTCGATCGACAACGGCTCATCATAGGCCTTGATTTGGCCGATCTCCTTTCCATTGAGCTTGATCCACCCTTGATCGTCGGTCCGCGAGATGTGCAGAATCGCACCGGCAGTCGGCCCGCTGGACTGAAAGCTAGTCCGGAACACGGCGAATGAATTCGAAGGCATCTGATTGGCTTCTGAGACGTTCACCGGCTTAAAGTCTTTCGGTGCCGACTCGCGGCTCGCGATGGGTGCCATCAGCCAGCCTTCGACGTTCCGGCTGATCGGAGTTGTGATGTATTTATCGGGCTCGTGGCAGCTCGGATCGCCATTGCCGACTCCGATCAATTTGCCCGCACCCTCAACGCGAAAAGTAACCGGGACGCCTGCCGTCGGAACCCATCGACCCTGTGCATCGACGGCGGAGACCTCGACGATGGCAATATCCCTGCCGTCGGAAGTGATGGAGTCTCGGTCCGGCTTGAGGACCAACTTTGCGGGAGCACCTGTCGTTTCGATGACGGTCTCCTGGACCTGCTTTCCGCTGCGATAGCCGACCGCCGAAAGCTTGCCAGGGGTGTATGGAACCTTCCACTCCAAGTGCCCATTGCGCAGCATCTTCTGTTTCCCTTGGCTCTTTCCATTTAAGAAAAGTTCGACTTCATCGTGATTGCTAAAGCACCACACATCGATCGACTGTCCTTCCTTCCCAGCCCAATTCCAATGGGGCAAGAGATGAAGAACCGGTTGATCGGTCCACCAGGCCTGATAGTAAAACGCGTCGTCCTTTGGAAAACCACAGGTGTCCAGCACGCCGAAATGCGAGCTGATGCAGGGCCACTGATAGGGAGTGGGCTCTCCGCGATAGTCGAATCCAGTCCAGACAAAGGCCCCCGCCAGCCACTCGCGATCCGCGTAAAACGTTTGCCAATCTTCCGCAACCGCTCCCCATCCCGGCTGGTTGAGATCGTACGCTGACATATATCCTGCGGCGCGATCGTTTGCATAGATGCCTCGTGTCGCAAGCGTGCTCGCCTCTTCGGATCCAAAGAGTATCTGCTCTGGATGTTTCTTACGATATTCGTCGATATTGCTAATGTTCTTATAATTGAATCCACGCAGATCAAGCATCGGATGAAACCCAGCCTCTGCATTTCCGGCATTGCTCGCTGCGGTGATCGGGCGAGTTGGATCCAAGGCGCGGATGTGCCGAATCATGGTCGATGCGAGTCTCCCACCTCGATCGGTGTTCGCCTCCGGTTCTTCATTGCAGATAGACCAAGCCATGACGGAGGGGTGATTTCTGTCGCGTTTGACGAGCCGATCAAGCTGGCTCAGCACTTCGTCGCTCGAACCTAATATGCGATTCTCGTCCAGGACGAGCATGCCCAATCTGTCGCATGCATCGAGCAGTTCGGACGTAGGCGGGTTGTGCGATGTGCGGTAGGCGTTAAAGCCGTAATGCTTGAGCGTTTCGATGCGATAGTCCTGAAGTCGATCTGGCATCGCGGAACCTACTCCTGCGTGATCTTGATGATTGCAGGCGCCACGGATCTTCACATGCTTACCATTTAAGAACAATCCCTTATCTTTGTCGAACGTTAGCGTGCGAAAGCCAAAGTTCACAGATTGTTGATCGACGATTCGGCCTTCCCGAGTGATCGTCGCCTCGGCCACATAAAGCGTCGGTTGCTCGATCGACCAGAGCGAAATCGGCGCAATCTCGATGGATGGCTTGCTGATCGCGCTTGACCATGGCTCCAGGGTCATGCCGCTCGTCTTGTTTTCAGCGACCGCCTTGCCGCTGGAGTCGTATACGCGAAGGGCCAGGTCGAACACTTGCTTCTCATTGCTTTCATTCGTGAGTTCGACTTCAGATGCCACGACTCCGGAACCATCGTTCTTTACGGATGGCTTAATGCATAGTCCCCACTGCGGTATATGGACAGGTTCCTTAACCGATAACCATA
>JAYROD010000465.1:0-1971 GCA_041911835.1 Fimbriimonadaceae bacterium
AACTCGATGAGATTGTCTCGTTCGCGGACGTGGAGCGTTTTGTCGACACGCCGGTTAAGCGCTATAGCACGGGCATGTATATGCGCCTCGCGTTCTCCATCGCGGCTCATCTCGAACCTGAAATACTTGTTGTTGACGAAGTCCTGGCGGTGGGTGACCAGCAATTCCAGCAGAAGTGCCTAGGCAAGATCGGGGAAGTCGCGTTGGGGGGGAGAACGGTGCTGATAGTGAGCCACAATCTTGCAGTAGTCTCATCGCTCTGCAACCGTGCGGCGCTACTGGTTGGGGGAAGACTCGTAACCTACGGGCAATCTGCCGCCGTTTTGGAGACATACAGCAGGACTCTTAGGGCACCGGAAGGCGACTCTCGACCCGGGAGCTACCCGATCGACGGCTCGCTCGTGCTCGTTGAATTGCGCTGCGAACCCGAGGTTATCCGGTCCGGGGACAGGGCGAAGATTGTCCTGCGGCTAGCCTCGCCCGGAACCGCAAGGGTCGAGGAGTTGGCGCTCCTCATTCTTTCCTCGTCGGGTGACAGGGTGGCAATCCTCGATCTGAGGCGCTCCACAGGTGCGCTGATCGTGGGCGGTAAGGGGCTGCGCACGTGGAACATAGAGATCGCAAGCCTACCGCTTGTCGAGGGAGAGTATCAGCTGGGACTGTTCGTAAGGACGGAGCGGTCGCGAGGAAACCATTACGACATCGTTCGCTTTGCGGTGACACCGGGAGGCACGAGTTGCGAGGTCGTGCCCTATGACGCTCAGCACCGCGGACACGTCGAGCTTAGTTATTGCTTCTCGGTGGAAGGCGAAACCTCGTAATGCATGGTCTTCTCGAATCGAGAGGCGGAAATTGAGAACATGCCGAGGCGCGAAGGCGCAGAAAACTATTGCGAGACGGAGTCAGTGATCGACGCGCTGAGATCATGGTATCTGCGACGTGCGCGCCACCCATTCAAGGCAAAAATCGTCGGACGCTTTTGGGGCGCGCTCAGCAGCCGGCCGGTATGGATCACGTACGATCATACCCTCCGCTTCAAGGTAGATCTGCGCGACTACCTCCAGCAAAAGATCTTCTTCGACGGATATTACGAGCCGACATTCGTCGATTGGCTGAAGCGCAGCCTTCGCGCCACGGACGTCTTTTGGGACGTCGGCGCGAACGTAGGGGCATTCACGCTAATAGCGGCGAGGATGTGCAGGCACGTTGTCGCGTTCGAGCCTGAGCCGGGCGCAAGAAGGCATCTCGAGGAAAACATTGCCTCGAATCGGCTGCCCAACGTGTCGGTCGTCCCCTATGCGCTTTCGGATTCGGACGGGCGGGCTAGGCTCGTGCTTGGCCCCGCCGGGAATGCGGGAATGCACAGTATCGTGAGGGGGAAGGAGTGTGAGGCAAGCATCTCGGTGGACACTCGAAAGGCAGACACCCTTCTGAAAGTGACCGCTCTTCCGCCTCCGACGATCATGAAGGTGGACGTCGAAGGGGCAGAACATCTGGTGCTTTCGGGCGCCAGGACGCTGCTGGAATCGGGACAGGTCCGAGCAATTGTATTCGAAGCTTCGGAGGCAACTCCGGGGAAGCTTTTGGATAAGGGGTTGGGCGACCTGCTATTGGATAGAGGTTACGAAATCTCGGTTCTGGGCTATTCGGACGAGCGTGACCCGCAGGGCATTTGCAACTTTCTCGCGATGCGGATCGAACGGTGACAGCGCCAAGAGTCTCAGTAGTGATCCCAGCATTTAACGCGGCGATGTTCCTTCCAAGAGCGCTGGAATCGGTAAAGGCCCTCGATTACCCGCCAGAGTTGCTTGACGTGGTGGTGGTCGATGATGGATCAAAGGACAACTCCGCCGACGTAGCGAAAGAGGCAATGCGCAGTTCTTCGATTGAGGCGCGGGTTTTTACGCAGACCAACGCCGGACCATCGGCCGCGCGAAACGCGGGTTGGCGCCACGCGAAAGGAGAATGGAT